>JBDNJI010000017.1:0-9560 GCA_041687825.1 Candidatus Planktophila sp. | reverse complement strand
TCGGCGTACTTCGTTGAAGTGCGCCTGGCAGGAATCGAACCTGCGACAACCCGCTTAGAAGGCGGGTGCTCTATCCGACTGAGCTACAGGCGCCTGCAGGTGTCGTTAATTACTATTCTATCGTCACAACTATTAAGGTTCCCCCATGGCTGAATTCATTTACACAATGAAAAAGACGCGTAAAGCGCACGGTGAAAAGGTCATCCTTGATGACGTCACCTTGATGTTCCTTCCAGGTGCAAAGATCGGTGTGGTTGGCCCAAACGGTGCTGGTAAGTCCACCGTCCTGCAGATCATGGCTGGCTTACAACAGCCATCAAATGGCGAGGCATATCTTTCACCAGGATTTACCGTAGGTATTTTGTTGCAGGAACCAAAGCTCGATGAGACCAGATCAGTACTCGAAAACGTGCAAGATGGCGTACGCGAGACTATGGATTTGATGGCGCGTTTTAATGCAATCTCCGAAGAGATGTCGAGCCCAGATGCAGATTACGACAAATTATTAGCCGAGATGGGCACACTTCAAGAACAACTCGATCATCGAAATGCATGGGAACTCGACTCACAACTCGAGCAGGCGATGGATGCACTTCGCTGTCCGCCAGGAGATGCTGATGTCAGCGTGCTTTCAGGTGGAGAGAAGCGTCGAGTAGCACTGTGCAAACTTTTACTTGAAGCCCCGGATCTATTACTTCTTGATGAGCCAACTAACCACCTTGATGCCGAATCAGTCTTGTGGCTCGAGCAACACTTACAGAAATATCCTGGCGCAGTAGTAGCGATTACGCACGATAGATATTTCTTGGACAACGTTGCCGAATGGATTCTTGAACTCGATCGTGGACGTGCATATCCATACGAGGGCAATTACTCGACTTACCTAGAGACCAAGGCTGCCCGCCTTAAGGTTGAGGGACAAAAAGATGCCAAGCGCGCTAAGCGTCTGACTGAAGAACTCGAGTGGGTTCGCATGAATGCCAAGGGTCGCCAAGTTAAATCCAAGGCCCGCCTTGCACGATATGAAGAGATGGCGGCTGAGGCAGACAAGATGCGCAAACTCGACTTTGAAGAGATTCAAATTCCACCTGGCCCACGCCTTGGAAATGTAGTTGTTGAAGTAGAACATCTTGTTAAAGGTTTTGGGGATCGTGTCTTAATTGATGATCTCTCTTTCACACTTCCACGCAATGGAATTGTTGGAGTCATTGGACCTAACGGTGCCGGTAAGACAACACTCTTTAAAACAATTCTTGGACTTGAACCTGCTGATTCAGGTGATGTAAAAATTGGTGAGACGGTAAAGATTTCATATGTCGATCAGTCTCGTGCGGGTATTGATCCAAAGAAATCATTATGGGAAGTTGTTTCAGACGGTCTTGATTTTATGAAGGTCGGCCAAGTTGAAATGCCATCACGTGCATATGTGGCAGCTTTTGGATTTAAAGGCCCAGACCAACAGAAAGCAGCTGGCGTACTTTCAGGCGGAGAAAGAAACCGTCTGAACTTAGCAATGACTCTTAAGCAGGGTGGAAACCTATTACTACTCGATGAGCCAACGAACGATCTAGATGTAGAAACGCTCGGATCACTGGAAAACGCGCTACTTGAATTTCCTGGTTGCGCTGTTGTAATCTCTCACGATCGTTGGTTTTTAGACCGCGTTGCAACACACATCTTGGCCTACGAAGGTGATTCAAAGTGGTTCTGGTTTGAAGGAAACTTCGAATCATATGAAGCGAATAAAATTGAACGCCTTGGACCAGAGGCAGCACGTCCACATCGTGCAACATATAGAAAGCTCACCCGTTAATGAAGTATCACAATCAACAATTTGTTCGTTGGGACGACATTGATGCCTTCAGTCACGTCAACAATGCAAAGTATTTAATCTATGCCCAAGAGGCGCGTTTTCACTGGTCGTTCTATCATTTCGTTGAGAAGAACGAAGAGTCTTCGTTAGTGGAGATGGTTGTCGGTCGTGCAGAAGTCGATTTCATCGCGCCAATCTATGAAGGCGGCACCTTCGTTGATGTTCATCTGTGGGTGGAATCGGTTGGAAATTCATCTTTCGTGCTTGCTTATGAGATCAGTGCCAAGGGCCAACTCCATGCCCGTGTTCGCACAGTTCAGGTCGCCATATCAATGGAGACAAAGAAGTCTCGTCCACTCACAGATCTTGAGCGCGAATTTCTAGCAATGTATACCGACGAATCTGCAAAGTAACTTCAGGCAATGACTTCCGTTTTACTCCCACGCGATCAACGTGCGTGGTGGCGTGATGCGGTCACCTATCAAATCTATATTCGCTCATTCGCAGATGGTAATGGCGATGGCATCGGTGATATCGAAGGTATCCGTTCTCGGCTGCCGTATTTAAAATCTCTCGGTATCGATGCAATTTGGATTACACCTTGGTATCCATCACCACAGCATGATCATGGTTATGACGTCGCTAATTACATGGATATCGAACCGATGTATGGCACGTTGGCTGATGCACAGGCGTTGATACAGGAGTGCCACGCACTTGGCCTTAAGTTAATCGTCGATATTGTGCCGAATCACTCAAGTGATCAACACGTGTGGTTTCAAGAGGCACTTGCATCTCCACCTGGGTCGGCTGCACGCGATCGTTATATTTTCCGTGATGGAAAAGGTGAGGGTGGAAATCTCCCACCAAATAATTGGCAATCTGTATTTGGTGGGCCCGCTTGGCATCGACTAATCGCAGCAGATGGAACATTCGAGCAGTGGTATCTGCATCTATTTGCAGTAGAACAACCAGATTTCAATTGGGAACATCCAGAAGTTCGGGCACACTTTGAATCGATTCTAAGGTTTTGGTTAGATCGCGGTGTTGATGGATTTCGAATCGATGTTGCGCAGGCACTTATTAAATATCCAGGGCTACCAGATATTCCGGAGAATCTTCCCGAGGTTGATCCAAGTGATGCCACATACGTAGTACCACCTGAACACCGTCCCACTTGGGATCAAGAAGGCGTGCATGAGATTTATCGTGCGTGGCGAAAGATTCTTAACTCTTACGAGGGTGACCGGATGGCAGTTGCCGAGGCGTGGGTAAGTCCAGCCTCTCGCATCGCAAGGTATCTACGCCCTGATGAACTTGCGAATTCATTTAACTTTGATTTTCTTACATCCAAGTGGGATGCGAAATATTTAACACAGATGATAAATCGCGCCGTCGATGCGATGACCGAAGTTGGTGCGCCACCGTCGTGGGTATTTAATAATCACGATGTCACTCGCTCGGTAGATCGCTTTGATTTAGGGCTACAGAATCAGCAGACAAATACCTTGGAACGTCAGGGCGACCCGAAGAAATTTAATATCCAACGCGGCACGCTTCGCGCGCGATCTGGCGCACTTTTAATGCTGGCGCTCCCTGGTGGTGCTTATATTTATCAAGGTGAAGAGTTGGCTCTTCCTGAAGTTCGCGATATTCCAGAAGATCGTCTTACCGATCCGATCTGGAAGATGAGTGAATTTAAAGACCGTGGTCGCGATGGCTGTCGGGTACCAATGCCATGGAATACCGATTCAGATGGCGCATTTGGATTCTCAAGTAATACAGATTTAAAGCCAGATCAGGCCTGGTTGCCGCAGAGTTCGTGGTGGGGATCTTTCTCTGCTCAATCACAAATCGACGCTAGTGGATCCACTCATTCACTGTATTCAGATGCGCTCAAGATTCGTCGCGCTGAAGCAGGTCTGGGAGATGGGCCGATGCAGTGGATTGGCGCTGGCGTAGATGTAATAGCTTTTTCTCGCCCCGGAAACTTTGCTTGCTATCTCAATTTTGGTAAACCAATCAAACTTCCACTTGGTGCGCAGGTGTTAATTTCATCTGCACCAATTGTTAACGGCATAATCGATCAAGATGTTGCAGTGTGGATGCGACTAACGCCATGACAACTTTTTACGAAGAAATTGGGGGAGAGGCCTTCTTTATTGAACTCACCTCAGGCTTCTATGCCCGCGTTGCCACCGATCCAATCTTGCGCCCGATGTATCCCGAAAGTGATATGAAAGGTGCGGCCTGGCGGTTGCAGAAATTCCTAGAACAGTATTGGGGTGGTCCGAATACATACCAAGAAGAGCGCGGCCATCCGCGACTACGTATGCGCCACAATGGTTTTCATATTAATCAGGCCGCTCACGATGCGTGGCTAAATGCGATGATGGCAACTGTTAGCGAATTGGAAATTGAAGAAAACCTTCGCCAACAATTAGTTGGATATCTTAAAATGGCAGCGCACTCAATGATAAATCAGGCGGAGTAGTTACTTCTTCGAAGCGTTACCGAGTGTAAGAATTTCACCGTTTCGGATATACCAAAGCGTGCCTGATTCATCGCGCACTGTTGTAATGCGAAGTCCTACGCGCTCGACGGTTCCTTTGATCGTAAGAATATCCACCGAATCACCGACACCGTATTGATCTTCGATCAGCATAAAAATTCCAGAAATCACATCTCGCACCAAAGTCTGTGCGCCAAGACCTACCGCGACGCCTACGATTCCGGCTGATGCAATTACTGGTCCTAAATTAAATCCAAACTCTCCCAAGATCATTCCAATGGCGATGATCCAAATCACAGCATTTAAAATCGAACTTAAAACTGAACCGATTGTGCGAGCACGTTCAACCTGACGTGTTACTGTCCCTGGGCCAGGGCGTAGATCGGCGGTTGCAAGACGGTTAACTGCTCGTGCAATCGTGCGATGGCCCAGCCACTGGCTCAGTAAGGCCACCGCTAAGACAGCGATAATGCGAAGAGGTGCTCCACTGACCCAATCGAGTGCGCTTTGAATTCGATCGCCCATGAGCCAACCGTACTTGAAAGGTAAGCGGAAATTCGCCTTTAAATACTGCAAAGAGGGTCGAAGTGGGTGCAAGATAGGGCAATCGGCGCGAGCCACGCGCCTGGACTAGATAGATATCGGGAGTAGATATGTCGCGCAGCCTTGTGCTCAACGCAACGTATGAACCACTCGGCGTAGTTTCTGATCGCCGGGCGATGATCCTTGTCCTCAATCAACGCGCAACAATGGTCGAATCAACGGGTGAAGTTCTGCACTTTGCTTCTGGACAGTTAGAACTTCCATCTGTTGTTCGACTCAATAAATTTATTCGCATTCCTTACCGACATGCAATCCCACTTTCGCGCCGCGCAATCTTTGCTCGCGATAGCAGTCGCTGCGTGTACTGCGGTGCATCTGCTGCATCGATCGATCACGTGATTCCACGTTCTCGTGGCGGCGGACATACCTGGGAAAATGTTGTCTCTGCCTGTCATCGCTGTAATCACATCAAGGCAGACAAGTCACTGAAAGAACTTGGTTGGAGACTTCGATCACTTCCACGTGAACCAGTTGGTGCAGCATGGCGAATTTTAGGTACAGGGCGCACCGAACCAAATTGGTTACCTTTCCTCAAACAATTTGGTGTGGCAGCAGCGACTGCCTAATTCACTTACACTTCCCTTATGTTTACAAAACTATCTGCTCTAATCACTACACCGTTGGCTAACTTTCCAGTCAGCAGAGTTGAAGGCGGCGCAATGCCGGGTGAACCACTTACAGGGATTCAAACATTTCTCTACTTTGTGGCAACACCAATCGGTATTTTTCTTTTGGTCACAGTCTTGGTACTTGCCGGAACGCGTGAGAAAAAGAAAACAGAGCCTGGCAAGAAGCCAAGCTCTATCATCGATTCAATCGAATAGTTTTTAACTATCTTTTGCTTGCGCCTTAACCGCGCGAATAAGTGCATCGCGAGCCTCTGAGACCATTCTGCGAAGTGCATGTGGTGAATCTTTTCCTTCGCCATCGAGCCATCCTTGTGCCTTGGTGACAGTTGCAGGAGAGATTTGATAGATCGGGAATAAGAAGTTGGCAAAGTTTTTGGTGTATTCAAAGCCATGAGTCTTATCAAAGTTATTCAAGGCCGCAAAATACTTATCTGCGTATTGGGCGGTGAGTTCACGTTGAAGCGAACGCTGGAATCCAAGAATTGACTGTAATTGAATGTGGTTTGAGACATCCTGAGTTAAGACCAGATCAAAAGCCTTTGCCTTTACATCTGCATCAGGGAAAGCAGCGCGGCAGAATGCAGCGAACTTCTCTCCATTTGCTGACTTATCGCGCTCGAGCTCTGACTCAACATCGGCCAGAGTTGCCTTGCCGCGTTCGACTAAGCACATCAGGAAGTGCCAACGAAGATCTGCATCGATAGTCAATCCGCTCAATTTGCCATCAAGCATCTCGCGAATGCGATTTCCTTGCGCATTAGTATTTGCAGCCGATGCAAAGCTTCGTGCGTACTGCAGTTGTAGATCACTAGTAGGTGCACTTGAATCCAATAGTTTTTCAACTCCATTGGCGAAGGCAAGACGTAGCCCGGCTCGATTTTTATCTGATGCAAACTGCTCAACTGCCGTCCCCATTTGAATGAGAGTATTTGATACAACCGCAACATCTGCTTCACCGGCTAACGCCTTAAGTGTCATTGGCACATAATCGCTGGCTGAAAGTTCGCCATCGCGCAGCATGTCCCACGTTGCAGACCACGCAAGTGCACGCGTCAAAGGATCTTGAATGTCACCTAGGTGCTCTTTTAGCGTCGCCAGGCTGCGGTCATCGAAGCGTAATTTTCCATATGAAAGGTCACGATCGTTGATAACAACAAGATCAGCAATCTTTTCACCGGATAGTTCAGTAACTTCGGTGGCAGCACCTGCGACATCGAGTTCAACGCTCTTACGCGCAATTACCTTTCCATCTTTAAGATCATAAAGTCCCACTGCCATGCGATGTGGACGAAGCTCCTTTGATCCTTCAGGGACAAGCGGAGCTTCTTGAATTACTGTAATTGATGAGTAAGCATCTCCAACAACTTTAAGTTCTGGACGCAAGGTGTTAACGCCTGCAGTTTGTAACCAGGTCGAGACCCAAGGCTTGAGATCGCGGCCACTTGCTGCTTCAAGTTCAACCAATAGATCATTGAGAGTTGTATTGCCCCACGCATGCTTCTGGAAATATGCACGAAGTCCACTCAAGAAGTTCTCAAGTCCAACGTGGGAGACCAGCTGCTGAAGTACTGATGCACCCTTTGCATATGTAATTCCATCGAAGTTTGTCTTAACCGCTTCAAGGTCGAACATATCGACCACGATTGGGTGCGTTGAAGAGAGTTGATCTTGGCGATAAGCCCAGTTCTTTCGCTCGGCATTAAAGACAGTCCATGAGTTGGTAAATCGAGTCGCTTGCGCAAGTGTGAAGTAAGAGGCCCACTCTGCAAATGACTCATTGAGCCAGAGGTCATCCCACCAAGCCATAGTGACAAGGTCACCGAACCACATATGTGCCATTTCGTGCAGAATCACATTTGCACGCCAGTTGTAATTCTTATCGGTGGCCTTTGAACGAAAGACGAAGTAATCCTCTGCAAAAGTTACACAACCAACATTTTCCATCGCTCCAGCATTAAATTCAGCAACCGCGATTTGATCGTACTTATCAAATGGGTATGCCAGGCCGAATACTTCTTCGAAGAAAGCAAAACCCTTACGAGTAATATCAAAGAGTTCTTCTGCATCTAAATACTCAGAAAGTGACTTGCGGCAATAGAGACCAAGTGGAACTGTCTTCTGGCCAACGTAGGTGCTCTCCACTTTAAAGTAAGGACCAGCAACGAGTGCTGTGAGGTAAGTTGAGATAACTGGAGTTGGCGTAAATGACCATGCGGCCTTGTCGCCCATAATTTCCTTCGTGGCAATTGGGTTATTTGAAATTACTTCCCAATGCGCCGGAACGAGAACGCTCAACTCAAAGGTGGCCTTGAGATCTGGTTGATCAAAGCAAGCAAAGGTACGACGCGCATCTGCGACTTCGTGTTGGCTGTAGAGATAGACCTCACCATCGGCTGGATCTTGGAATCGGTGCAGGCCTTCACCAGATTTAGAATAGTTAAATTCCATCTCAAGGTAGAGCGAATTCTTTGCCGCAAGAGCAGGCAGAAACACCGACTCACCATCAAATTTTGGATCGAAGGCAACACCATTGAGCGTTGCGGTAACTACGCTCTTTCCGACTGCATCAATAAAGGTGCTTGCACCCGGTGTAAGTCCATCGAAATCTACGGTGGTCTTAACGATAAATGTTTCATCGCCCGCGGTTAAATCCATATCGACCACATAAGAATTCACCTTAAGAATCTTGGAACGCTCTTGCGCTTCTTGGCGAGTGAGATTTACTCCTGGCATGGTGAACTCCCTTTATGGCCGAATGGATGGCTGATTATGGCCCTATCCAATCATGCGAGAATAGAGTTATGGAAACCCGATCAGTGCGTTCTTATCGCCTTCGTGGTTCACGCATCACCCGTTCGCAGGCACACGCGCTGGAAAAACTCTGGCCACTCTACGGAGTTGAAATTCCCGAATGGCAGCTCGATCTTCCGGCGCTTTTTCCGGATTCCCGACAAATCATTTTGGAGATTGGCTTTGGCATGGGCGAGGCCACTGCGCTGATTGGTCGCGACTTTCCGGAGGATGGATTTCTAGCGATTGATGTTCACTTTCCTGGCGTTGGAAAATTAATGGCGCGCATAGAAGATCTCGCACTTACCAATATTCGGGTGATGGAGACAGATGTGCACGACATTTTGGAGCGACATCTAGCCGATGCATCACTCGATGGAATTCATTTATTCTTTCCAGATCCATGGCAGAAGTCCAGACACAATAAGCGACGAATTATTAATGAAGAATTCTTAAATCTAATTGCGCCAAAGTTAAAACCTGGTGGATTTATACATATTGCAACCGATTGGGTTCCATACGCAGAAGTCATCGGTGAAGTATTTGCTGCATCAGCGTTATTTACTGGGGGAGTTATAGATCGTCCAGATTGGCGACCAATGACTCGCTTTGAGGGCCAAGGAATTACTAAAGATCACCGGGTGACAGATCTGCGCTACCTAAAAAAGTAGAGCTCAGATTAATTCTTAGCCTTTATTTTCGTACTCAGAGATCAGACCAATTCGGCGATTATGGCGCTCGTCATTGGAAAATGGCGTCGCGATAAAAGCATCGATAATCTCTTTCACAACAGATATCTCATGCATACGTCCACCAACAGCAATCACATTTGCATTGTTGTGATCTCGCGCAAGTTTTGCAGTTTCAATCGACCATGCAAGCGCTGCCCTGATTCCCTTAACTTTATTGGCTGCCATCTGCTCGCCATTGCCAGATCCACCTAAAACAATTCCCAGCGATGTTGCATCCTTAGCAACAGCCTCGGCGGTCGGTATACAGAAAACCGGATAATCATCGAGTGCGTCATATTCATACGGCCCGTGATCACTTACGTCGTGACCGTTATTTACTAGGTGCTCAATCAACTGCGCTTTTAGTTCAAGGCCTGCATGATCACTCCCGATATGAATTCGCATGTACGCATACTCTCACGCAGCTACTCCTTATTGCCGAACCCACAAAAGTGAAAACCCGCCCTGTAGGAATTTCCTAC
>JBDNJI010000016.1:0-65022 GCA_041687825.1 Candidatus Planktophila sp. | reverse complement strand
GCTCATTGTGTGGATGCGAATCTGATTTAGACAGTACGAATAATCCATTGCCCCGTCACTTCATCGCGTTCAATTTCAAATGTTGTTAGCGCACCGATTGGCGCCGCTTCTACAGTCCATAACGCTCGCGCACCATCATCTGGGCGGAGGTGACCATCGCTGACGCGATTCCACCAACCGCCAGCCTCACACCATCGTGAGAGAACTGCATGGATGCGAAAGCGCCTGCCTTTAAAGGTGAACTCCACTGGCGTATGCGATCCATCGGAGAGAACCTCGTGGGAAGGGCGTATCTCTGGCACGCTCATTACAAATCTCCTCACTAGTCTCTTAGCTGATTAGCCGATCTTTATCCTCAAGTGTGGGTAACTCTGTGGATAATTCGAACATCTGTTCGAAAAGTAGTCCAGAGGACCGACAGGGTCAAGCCGCTCCTTCAACACGCTCAGATCGAGGTAGAGATAGTTGAATTTTCAACTATTCCGCTATCCTAAAGCCGTCACGAGATACAACGGAAGAAGGAGAAGAAATGAAGGCAGTCCTATTTATCGGCCAGGTGCTCTTTGCAGCCCTATTTATCCCATCAGGAATCGCTCACTTTGCAAAACTTGAGGCAATGACCGGATATGCGAAGTACAAGAAACTTCCTGCAGCAAAGCTAGGCGTATTGGCTAGTGGGCTCTTCTTCTTACTTGGAGGAGTTTTAATTTTGATCGGCACTTACGTTGATCTAGGAGCTCTTTTAATTGCAGTCACCCTTATTTTGGCAGCAGTTATCTTTCACAACTTCTGGCAAGAAACTGATGCAACTACAAAGATGAATGAACAAATGGCATTTACAAAAGATCTAGCACTTGCCGGTGCTGCCCTCATGATCTTCGCACTTGTTGCTTCCGGGGTTGTGGTAGAAAGTGATCTTCTTGTAAATATTGGAAGTATCTCGCTATTTAGGTAAGCCCACTTCTAAAAAGCAGGCCCCTAGAAATCTTAGGGGCCTGCTTTATTTTTCGGAAAGTCTGAAAGACTGGTTTCATGGAATTCCTTGGGGCCCTCCTTGCTGGATCAATAATCGGTAGCGTGCTCGGATTTGTCGGAGCAGGCGGAGCGATGCTGGCAGTTCCGATGCTCATCTACGGTTTTGGACTCACGCCGTCCCAGGCATCGACGGCGGCGCTAGCTATTGTCTGTGCTGCTGCACTCTCTGGCGTCAGTACAAAAATTAAGGGTAAGGAAATTCTCTACCGAGATGCCTTTGTGATCTGGGCTATTGGGCTAGTCACAAATCTTGGCTTCTCAAGTATCGTAAGTAAACTTTCCGAAGATTTTATTGGAATTGGATTTGCTCTGATAATCATTGGAGCCGGCGTCAGTATGTTGATCAAACCACTCTCTGATGTCTACCAGAAAATGAGCTGGCCAGTTCTCATATTTATTTCACTCATCATCGGCAGTATTACTGGACTATTTGGAATCGGTGGTGGCTTCCTTGTCATTCCAGTCCTTGTCCTTGGTTTTGGGGCAACTCACAAAGTAGCTGCTGGAACTTCACTGCTAGTAATTGCTATTAACTCAATTACTGCCTTGCTTGGGCGATATCAGTTATGGCCTGAAGTGAGTTGGCAAATTCCACTTATTATCGCTATCGCGGCCGTCATTATTGCACAGCTTGCTTCCCGCCTTCAATTGGGAATATCTGATGTGCTGCTTCGAAAAGGTTTTGCTTACTTACTTTTCTCAGTCGCAGCTTTTTCTCTGATTGAGATATTAGTAATTAATTAAATTTTCTTGCATCTCGGGTAGTGTGAATAGTCCTAGACAGATAACCAGAGAGCACAAGCATCACGATTGGGAAAAATAGCGCAGTTGGAAGTCCAGTAAATTCTGATATCAATCCCGTGAGGGTTGGACCAAAGAAGTATCCAGCGATACCGATAACTCCAACTCGTGCAATCGCGACAGCGGATGCGACTCCAGGTGTTTCACTTGCAGCCAAAATAAAGGCAGGAAACATTGGCCCAATACCGAAACCAACAATTACAAAACCAAGATTTATGATGATCAGCGCGATTAATGGATGAGATTGTGAAAGTGGGACGGCAATCACAATCGCGGTAGCCCAAGCAGCTGCTCCGATATAGGCACCTAGTTTGACTGTTAGTGCTGGGCCAAAGTGATCAAGTAATCGATCGCCAAGCAAACGGCTCACAATCATGGCAAGTGCAAAACTGGCAAATCCAGAAGCATTCACACCTTTGCCATAACCCATATCGTCACGTAACAAGATTCCAGCCCAGTCACTTGCTGCGCCTTCACCGATGAGTGAACCAAGTAATCCAATTCCCAATCCCCAGAGTGGAAGCACGCTCTTTCCAAAGAGTGGAATCTTTGCACTGGTCTCTTCTTCTCCCCCATCGTGTTCATCCAGATCAGGTGGCAGTAGAAAGAAGGCCGCTGGGATAAAGGCAAGACCAGCAACTAAGGCGATCACAACAAGATTTACATCATAGGAAACAACTCGCGCAATTGAGCCACCAATGACCGTTGTAATAAAGGCACCGGCGCTCCACATTGCGTGAAATTTGGACATCCATCGCTGCTTTGCAATTCGCTCGACAATAACGGCCTGTGAATTGAGGCAAATATCCATCAGCGAATAACCAAGACCCATTGTGAATAAAGCAAGAACAAGTGCCAGCGCCGAATTAGCAAGACCCATTCCGGCCAAACCAATTGGCATGATAAAGATTGCAACTTGTGTGACTTTGCGAGAACCAAAGGTGTGGATCATGCGACCACCTAGTTGGGCTCCAGAAACAGAGCCGAAGGTGCTGGCCAACAAGATAAATCCGAACTGCCCATTACTTAGCCCAATAGCATCTTTGATTTCTGGGATGCGCGGCACCCAACCCATGGAGACAGTTCCCATTAGCAAAAACATTGCGAATAAAGAAAAACGCGCTTGTCGCGCAATTTCAACAGGGATATCTGCGCGCAATCGTTGACGACTCATGAGACCTAACGCTAGCCCATTCTCGCCTGTCGTATCGTATTATCGAACTATGGAACATGATCTGACGAGTGCGGACTCTGGGAATTCAAAGGTTGTGATCGCCTATTTCTGGAAGGTTGGCCGCCGGTCAGTACCTACTGCATTTCTATCCATGGCATTTGATCGTTATTTTTTGCGCCGACTAAGCAATGTTCACTTTGCCAAATTACTCGGCACTGGTCGTGGTGAAACATTTACTCCACGAGATGCAGATCTTGGTAGGTGGGGAGTCATCGCCGTAATCGATGAAGATTCGATTAAAAAATTTGACGAGTCTCGCATCATAAAAAAATGGCGCAAACATTCACTCTCTGAAATAACTCTTACGCTTGACCCAATTTCCTCACATGGGTTGTGGTCCAAAAAAAATCCGTTCGATTGGAGCATTACCCCAGCAGATAATTTGCCCGTGGTTGCAATAACTCGGGCACGGATTAAGTGGGCCCAAAATTTCCGGTTCTGGCGCGCCGTTCCACCAGTGACTGCAAGTCTGCTCTCATCACCTGGCCTGATCCGAGCGATCGGCATTGGCGAGGCACCCATTGGATTGCAGGGAACTTTCTCGTTATGGGAGAACGCAAAAGCTATCCGCGATTTTGCCTACAAGGGTGTCGAGCATCAACGTGCAATTGCTGCCACGAAAGAATTTGACTGGTATAGCGAAGAACTATTTTCGCGCTTTGCCGTGCGTAACATGCGGGGCTCGTTCGAGTAATACGATGCGCCACTTGTCCAAAAACTAGGGCAGAATTAGGACATGCTCAATCGCGATTTCACTCCACGTGTCAATCGTCGCCGGATATCGAATAAATTCAATTTTCTACTCGGATTAATTCTTGCTGTTGCAATTTTGCTTCAGATTCCATACCCGTTGCTATCAGGAAAAGCTTTAGAAATTCTCACGCTGCTTACCGTTTACTTCGGAGCAGCTGCCATGGTGTTACACGCGGCGCTATCCTTTGGAAGCAAATTTGCAGCGAGATATTTAGCGATCACTGTGACCTTTGCATTCTTTATTGAAACACTTGGCGTTAATACTGGCTGGCCCTTTGGAATCTACGAATACAGTGACACGTTAGGTTTATTTTTATTTGATGTTCCAGTTGTAGTTCTCTTTGCTTGGTCGATGATGGCTTATCCAGCGCTGATCGCAGCGCGCAAAGTGGCCGGCCGATGGGTTTTTCTTTATGGCGGCGCAGTCCTGATGGGATGGGATCTTTTCTTGGATCCGCAAATGGTTTCGGCAGGTCGGTGGACTTGGGATGTGCAGGGTTCACACGTTCCTTTTACTCCGGAAATCCCATTATCGAATCCCTTTGGGTGGCTGCTCTCTGGATTGACGCTAATCGCTATTTTGCATTTTCTGCTTCCTAAAGAACGTCGGAAAGAAGCTCCAAGTGTGACAGCGGTAGATATCTTTCTTGCCTGGAGTTTGCTTGGTGGATTCATTTCACAATTCTTCTTCTTCGATCGTCAAGGACTAGCGCTCTTTGCTGGACTAATTTATGGAGTAATACTTGCTCCGTACTTCTTTTCGCAGTGGCTCAATCGCCCGTAAGGCGCTATGAAAATACTTTTATCTTCAGCAGTTCTCATTAACTCAATTTTGCTCCTTTTTTCGCTCGTCAACGCTTTCTCGATCCGCCGCGCCACTGAGTCTGGCTCGACGCTAAAGAGCTTCTCGCTACTGATCCCGTGCAGAAATGAAGATGAAAATATTGAGGATTTGGTTGCCAATCTCGCTGCTCTTTCGCATCCACAACATGAGATTATTTTTATTAACGACAATTCTTCTGATCAAACTTTTCAACTACTTACTGCTGCAACTTCAAAAATCTCAAAGATGCGAGTTATCGATGCTCCCCCATTGCCATCTGGCTGGATGGGTAAACCTTGGGCGCTGCAACAAGGGTTGGGTGTTGCAAAAAATGAGTTCATCGTGACAATTGATGCCGATGTGCGACTGACGGCGAGTGCGCTGGAGAGCGTAGATCTACTCCTAGTGCAAAGTGGGCTGGACTTTACTTCTCCATACCCAGCACAAAATGCGGTGACTCTGCCAGAGCGACTAATTCAACCGCTACTGCAGTGGACATGGATGACGACTGTTCCGCTGCGAATTGCTGAAAAAAGTAGTAGACCCTCACTTGCTGTTGCTAATGGCCAATTTTTCTTTATCCGTCACAGTGCCCTGACCGCCATTGGTGGGTTTTCATCAATTAAGAATTGCGTTCTCGATGACATTGAGTTGGCTCGAGCCCTGCTGCGCAATGGTTTCAAGGGAGGGGTATCGGATGGCTCAAAAATAAGTCATACCCGCATGTACTCCTCATTTTCACAAATTAGATCTGGTTATGCAAAATCTCTCTCCATTGCTCTCGGCGGAATTTTTGGTTCAACACTTCTAATTTCATTGCTCATGGTTACTGGAATACTTCCCTTTCTCTTAGCTTTCAGTGGATCAGAACTTGCGGCAGTAGCGCTACTGATCGGCGTCGCATCACGAATAGTTTCGGCAGCCTCAACCCGTGGTGTGGTCATTGATTCTTTTTTACATCCAATTTCATCACTATTTTTTATCTATTTGATTATCTACTCGCTTTTCTTCCGCAGCAGAATTACTTGGAAGGGGCGTTCAGTATGAAATCTGTGCCAAAGAAAAAGAGCGTAATTGTTATTGGAGCGGGAATGGGTGGGATGGCCACTGCTGCTCGTCTTGCTAAAAAAGGGTTCGTGGTTTCACTTTATGAAGCTGGAGATCGCCATGGTGGTAAGTGTCGAACTGAATGGATAAATGGGTATGCATTTGATACCGGACCTTCACTTTTGACTCTACCTGCAGTGTATCGAGACCTATTTGCGCGAACAGGTGATGTACTAGGGCGGGTTGTTGATATTAAGGCGGTCGATCCATCTTTTGATTATAGATTTCATGATGGCACCAGTGTTCAATTTAAAAATCTCTCGCGCAAAGACACATTGCACGCAATCGAAAAATCCTTAGGTGCCGATGCGGCAACCGAATGGAACCAGATCATGACCCGGGCAGAGGCGATGTGGGATGTCTCGCGTGAACCATTTATAGAGTCAGAGTTAACATCAATTAGATCGCTTATTAAACGGCGGACGATCATTCGAGATTTAGCAATTATTGCGCCATGGAAGTCTATGCGTTCCTTACAAATAAACAATCCATACTTGCGCAAAATTATTGATCGCTATGCAACATACAGCGGATCAGATCCGCGAGTAGCACCTGCAGTCCTCTCCTCTATTGCATTTGTTGAGGAAGCATTTGGCGCTTGGCACATTACTGGTGGAGTAGGTACGTTAGCTGATGCTCTCTATCAGCGTTGTTTAGATCGTGGCGTGACTTTTACCTTCAACGCAAAAGTGGTTGAAATTACTCATGAGGATAATAGGGTTTCTGGGATCCGCTTAAGTGATGGCACTGTTATCTCTTCGGAGATAGTCGTATCAAATAGCGATGCCACTCTTGTATATTCAAATCTGCTCAAAGATCAATCAAAAGCAGTTCGCAAGGCGAGCAAGAAAATTACTTCAATGGAACCTTCGTTAGCCGGATTTTCACTTCTTCTTGGCTTAAAACCATCAAGTGATGAGAAGTTGCATCACCACACGATTCTCTTTCCTGAGGATTATGATGCAGAATTTAATTCGATTTTTACCCAGTATTTACCTGTGGAAGATCCCACCATCTATATCTGTGCACCACAGGATGAATCCATGGTTACGACCAATGGCCACCAAGCTTGGTTTGTCTTGGTGAATGCACCTCGACATGACCCAACTGGCAAAAAAGGTTTTGATTGGAGAGATAAGGAATTTGTTGATGCGTATGCGCAGAAAATCATTCACTTAATTGAAGCTCGCGGGATTCCTATTCATTCTCGGCTAGATCTTTTAGAGATTCGCACTCCGGCAGATCTCGAAAATAGCGTGATGGCGCCGGGCGGTTCAATTTACGGAACATCAAGTAATGGGGCCTCAAGTGCATTTAATCGTGCAAAAAATCGCACACCCATTGCTGGTCTTTACTGTGTTGGGGGTTCAGCTCATCCAGGCGGTGGGCTTCCACTGGTAGGTCTGAGCGCGGAAATTGTGGCTGAAGCAATAATTAACGAAGATGCCGGTGGGCGGCCATCATCACTTGATAGACACTAAAAAGTGCCATTGTTGTGAAAAAGTAAATAACAATCGGAGCGAAAGAAAAATCTAACAACACCAGCACCATAAAGATCGCGATCGCACTTGCACGTACCGGCCTCTCAGCAGGAGTAACCACACCAATCTCACGAAATCCAAGGGATGCCATTCGCGCTCGAGCGTATTCCTGAGTGCTGGCGATAACGAAAAGTGCGAGGGCAATACCAGGCTCGATTCCCCATTGATAGAGCATATAAAACCAGGCAGCTTCACTTAGTCGATCCGCTACGGAATCTAAGACCGCGCCAAATTCACTTTCGCTCTTTGAGATTATGGCAACACTTCCATCTACACCATCACAAAGAAGTGAGAGTACGAGAAAGAAAAGTGCAACCCAACTCAACGGGAAGAAAATGCCGGCACAAGCAAACGCCACTCCAAGAATTGTTAATGCATTTGGAGATATCCGCAGTATTACCAATATGCGGGAGATGCCATATGAAATGACCAACCAGCCCTTAACGATCCCCTTTATCTCTGCACCAAGATGCAAACCGCTCCAGATGCTAAAGAATTCTTGACGGCCCATTCTTAACCGTCATGTCTTAATTCACTAAATATTTCTTGGGTAGCAGTCGAAGCATTCATTGTGTAGAAGTGAATACCTGGCACACCGGCTGTAATCAATTCATTACAGAGATTGAAAGCTATCTCCACGCCAAGCTTTCTTACATCATCTGGATTCGATTCGATCGCAGCAAATCGTGCGGCAATATCACTTGGAATTGGCGTCCCTCCAAGTTCAGACATCTTGTTGAGTAACTTGACATTAGTTACGGGTAAGACTCCAGCGATAATCGGTAGCGAGGAGCCCTTCGCTGCTAACGCATCTACTAATCGTTTCCACTTATCTACCTCGAAGAAAAATTGGGTAGTAGCAAATGATGCACCTAGCGACTCTTTCCGTAGCAGCACTTCTATATCTTTTGCGAAATCTCCCTCTGAATTTGGATGACCATCTGGGAAGGCTGCAACGCCAACAGTAAAATCTGTTTCCGCCCGCGCCAGCGTCACTAATTCATCCGCGTAAGTTAAGCCACCAGGGACGGCAGTCCACGGTGCGCGAGGTCCACCCACTGGATCTCCACGCAGCGCTAAAATGCTCTTGATCCCAGATTCTTTATAGAGTCGTAATACTTCAATGAGTTCATCACGTGTCGAGCCAACGCAGGTTAAATGTGCCAACGTGGGAATATTTGTGCGTTTTGTAATCTCAGAAGTAATTCGAATAGTGCGATCACGAGTGCCGCCGCCTGCGCCGTATGTGACGGCAACAAAGTCAGGATTTAACCCTTTGAGTGAATCTAGCGTTTCCCATAATCGCTCTTCACCAGCGAGATCTTTTGGCGGGAAAAACTCAAATGAATACATTCGTTTCTCAAGTCGTAACTCCACGGTGTCAGGGTACCGTTGCCCCCGTGGATAGTCAGGTTATGGACGAGCTCGTATCGGTGCGTGAGCAAGTTCAAAGCGCCCTTGCCTCTTATCTTGTTTCGTCTCGGGCCCACCTCACAAAAATAGGCGCGCAACTCGCCCCAGTCTGTGACGGTTTAGAAGAATTTATTCTCGACGGCGGAAAGCGATTTCGCCCCCTCTTTGCATATGCAGGCCATATTGCCGCCGGAAAACCTGTTGGCGCTGCCGAAATAAAAGCCTTTGCAAGTCTAGAATTTTTACAAGCGTGCGCACTAATCCACGATGACCTGATGGATGCATCCGATACTCGACGTGGAAAACCAGCGATGCACCGTCGTTTTGAAAATCTGCACCAGGAGCAAGCACTCGTTGGGCTCTCCCAACAATTTGGCACAGCTGCGGCGATCCTTCTCGGAGATTTAGCACTAGTTAAGTCAGATCACATGCTTCATACATCTGGAATTTCATCTGAACAACTACTCGACGCTCTCGTTGTCCATGATGAGATGCGAATTGAATTGATGGCAGGTCAGTATCTCGATGTGCGTGAAGCGGGTGAAAAAAGTCATGACGTTGAACGCTCGCTTCGTATCGCACGATTTAAATCTGGAAAGTACAGTATTGAGCGTCCGCTCCATCTCGGAGTAACAATTGCGTTGCGGGATGAGTCAGTGCGCGCACCCCTCATATGGCGATTGTCAGAGTACGGATTACCGCTTGGTGAAGCATTTCAATTGCGTGATGATCTGCTCGGTATTTTCGGTGATCCTAAGGTGACTGGAAAGCCGGCTGGAGATGATCTTCGTGAAGGAAAGCGAACTGTCTTGATGGCCATGACTATGGAGCGAACGACAGATGCGGGACGTAAGGATCTGAGTGGCAGCCTCGGAAAACCTGATCTATCCTTCGAAGATATCGAGAGATTGCGATCTATCATCACCGATAGTGGCGCGGTCGAGAGCGTTGAAGGGCTGATTGAAAAACTCACCTTTGACGCTTTGACTGCAACCAAAAGTGATGAAATCGCACCACAATCTAGAGATTTATTGGTAGCACTTGCTGCCAGCGCAACATCGCGCAAGAGTTAAGGGCAGGAGCACACATGGTTGCACGAATCAAAGGTCCAACAGATCACATTGTGATTGTTGGCGCTGGACTTGCTGGACTCAGCGCAGCGCTGCGACTTGCGGGTGCTGGTCGAAAAGTAACTGTGATCGAACGTGAAAGTGTTCCGGGTGGGCGCAATGGGCTGCTCAACAAAGATGGGTATGCCTTCGACACTGGACCAAGCGTGCTCACTATGCCCTCACTAATCCAAGATGCATTTAGTTGTGTTGGCGAAGATATGAACAACTGGCTGGAACTTATGCCAGTTAAACCACTCTACCGAGCGTTTTATCACGATGGCAGTCAAATCGATGTTCATGCCAACACGGAAGAGATGGAAGCTGAAATTGCAAAAAATATTAGCTCGGCCGAAGCCCTTGGGTATCGCCGCTATGTTGAATTTGTAACCAAACTCTACAAATACGAAATGAATGACTTTATCGATCGTAATATTGATTCACCGCTTAACTTGTTAACGCCAAACCTTGCCCGATTAATTGCCCTTGGTGGTTTCCGACGACTTGCCCCTAAGGTAAATCAGTTTATGAAGGATCCTCGCTTACAGAAGGTCTACTCATTTCAAGCGATGTACGCCGGCGTAAGTCCGCAGCAAGCGCTAGCAATCTATGCCGTGATCGCTTATATGGACTCTGTCAATGGCGTCTTCTTCCCGAAGGGTGGAATGCATGCAGTCCCACGCGCTATGGCGGCAGCTGCCGAAAAGCACGGTGTCACTTTTAAATACAGTACTGAAGTCACCGGTGTTGAGGTTGTAAATAAGCGAGCTCGCGCAGTAACAACTGCCACGGGCGAACGCATCGAGTGCGATGCAATTGTGATGAACCCAGATTTGCCAGTGGTCTGGCGCGAACTACTTGGAAAAACTCCACGAAAAGTTAAGAGTCTCAAGTACTCACCGTCTTGTGTAACGCTACTTGTTGGATCTTCAAAGAAATATGACCACGTCGCACATCACAATATTCACTTTGGTGAATCTTGGGAGGGCGTCTTTGATGAGTTGATTAAGAAGAAAACTTTGATGTCTGACCCTTCCATATTAGTAACAATCCAATCCAAAGATGATCCCACTCTGACTCCCCCTGGCAAAGAGTCCTATTACATTCTTTATCCAACACCGAATATGACTGCCGGCATCGATTGGACGAAGAAAGCTGGCCCATATCGAGATGAAATGATTCAGACGCTCGAAGCACGTGGCTATACAGATTTTGCAGATGGAATTGAGACAGAGGTAATGACTACTCCACTCGATTGGCAGAACCAAGGAATGGAAGCTGGCGCACCTTTTGCTAGCGCACATACTTTCTTTCAAACCGGACCATTTCGCCCACGCAATATCGCGGCTGGATTTGAAAATATTGTCTTTGCTGGCTCTGGCACCCAACCAGGTGTTGGCGTCCCCATGGTATTAATCTCTGGCCGTCTAGCTGCAGAACGTATTGTTGGCCCAGTCAAATAATGAATGAGTTAGATGCTGCAAAGATTTTTGAACCAGAACTTCGAAAATCATTTGCAGAATGTAAACGGCTCAATTCACTTCATGGCAAGACGTACTATCTCGCCACTCTCTTACTTCCTAAAGCTAAGCGTCCATTTGTCCACGCGCTCTATGGATTTGCTCGCTACGCAGATGAAATTGTCGATGACCTTTCCTCTACGCTCTCGCCATCCGAGAAGGCGACTGAGCTGCGCAGATGGAGTGATGGTGTTTTAGCGGGGCTGAAAGCAGGAACAAGTACAGATCCTATTGGAATGGCGCTCGTTGATACGGTCAATCGATATTCAATTCCACACCAACACTTTGTGGATTTCTTGCACTCAATGGAGATGGATCTCACCATCTCCACTTACAAGAATTTTGATGCTCTGATGGAATATGTCTACGGGTCTGCTGCAGTGATTGGCCTTGAAATGGTGCCAATCCTTGGAGCGCTTTCTGAGGATGCCTACGAAAGTGCCAAGAAGCTAGGAATTGCTTTTCAGTTAGCAAATTTTATTCGTGATGTTGGTGAAGATTTAGACCGTGGCCGAATTTATCTACCACTTGATGAGTTATTGCTATTCGGCGTGAATGAAGAGATGTTGTATAGGCGTCAATTAACGCCTGAGATTACCGAAGCGCTCAAGTTTCAAATAAGACGTGTGAGAGAACTCCAGCAAGAAGCAGACCCAGGGATAGCACTTCTACATCCGACAAGTCGTCCATGCATTCGAGCGGCTAGTGAACTCTATTGTGGCATCGTCGATGAGGTGGAAGCGATCGGATATGACATTTTCAAAAAACGTGCAAAAACATCGACCGCCCGACGATTGCGTGTTGCGAGCAAGGCTTACATTCAAGCCATCGCTGCACGAGGTGCGCTAGACTAAAAATGCGGGAGCAGATGGCGCTAGCAGCATCCTCTATGGGATTCTCTTTATCCAATGGGAACTCTATGCAAGTGCAGCCTTGCAAGTTGTCTTTGTCGCAGCAGCTATAGCTGGCTCATTGTGGATCTTGGTTATGTGGCTTTATATTATTCACAGGAGCGCTATCTCACTTCAGGGCTCTACGTAGTCTTTTCAATCATTGCAGCGATCGGATGGAAGAGTTGGTATGGATCTTATAAACGTACTCTCTGAAATCTGCCACAGTACATCGCAACCGATTATCGCAATCGATGGTCCGGCCGGAGCTGGAAAAACGACACTTGCCCAAACAATTTCACTTGCGCTTTCGCCAAGGATGAGCACGACAGTAATTCATATGGATGATTTGTATAACGGTTGGGACTTCGCCTTGGATGAGAATTTAACAAAGACGTTAGTGTGGCTAGCGCGCAGCCATAAGGATGAAAAACCGCTTAAATACTCCTCGTTTAATTGGGTGCTTGGCTCATTCGATGCCGGCAAAGAAATTCCAAGCTCGCAACTTTTAATTTTGGAAGGTGTCGGAAGTTCACAACGAAGTGTCGAAGAGTTGATAACGACATCCATCTGGTTGGATCTCGATCCACAAATCGGCTATCAGCGGGTTTTAGATCGTGATGGAGAAAATATCGCCAATTCAATGACGTTGTGGCTGGCTACTCAGGAGCAACATTTTAGAGTCGAAGATACGAAAGAACGGTGCGAATTCGTACTTTCGACATAAAATTGGGGACATGTCAGACCTTACCGGCGAATTAATTGATGGGCGATATCAACTCATTCGCCAGATGGACTCCGGGGGTATGGCGGTAATTTATGAGGCGTTAGATACGCGTCTTGATCGTCGAGTAGCAGTCAAAATAATGCATGCCCATCTCGCTCAAGATGAACAGTTTGTTGAAAGATTTATCCGTGAGGCTAAGGCTGCTGCTGCGCTGAGCCATCCCAATGTTGTTTCGGTGCAAGATCAAGGCTGGAACCAGGGTGGCCTGCCAGCGGTCTTTATTGTGATGGAATTGATTGAAGGTCACACTCTCCGTGATTTCTTAAGTGAACGTGGTGCAATTGCGGTACTCGATGGAATTAAATTTCTTTTGCCAATTCTTAGCGCACTTGGAGCCGCACATAAACTTGGAATTGTTCACCGAGATATTAAGCCCGAGAATATATTGGTATCAAAAGAAGGCCGTATTAAAGTGGCCGACTTTGGACTTGCAAAGGGACCACTCTTTGGAAGCACAGTTACCATTGAATCAAGCGTCATCCTAGGAAGCGTTTCATATCTTTCGCCAGAACAAGTCTCCCGTGGAATTGCAGACTCAAAAAGTGATGTCTACTCAGCGGGTATTACTGCTTTTGAAATTTTTACCGGCAAGAAACCATTTGAAGCTGATGAGCCAGTTCAAATTGCCTTTATGCATGTTAATTCACGCGTTCCTCGAATTAG
This sequence comes from Candidatus Planktophila sp., assembly GCA_041687825.1. Lineage (GTDB taxonomy): Bacteria > Actinomycetota > Actinomycetes > Nanopelagicales > Nanopelagicaceae > Planktophila. The sequence continues at coordinate 51,346 of JBDNJI010000016.1, read as the reverse complement.
CTCTTTGGTTAAAGACTTCCCAGCAGTACTTGATGATTTAATTTATGCTGCCACCAGCGTTGATCCAGATGAACGACCACGTGATGGTCAAGAGTTCCATAGACAACTCCAAACGGTTTCACATTCCCTCTCCCCTGCTACCCCACAGTTAAGCCTTGAATTAGATATTCCAATCGCGCCAATGCGCCCACAGGTGAAGAAAGATCGCTCAAAAAAGTCGCGTAATAAAATTACACAAATTACCGAAAAAATTTCTTTAACTAAACCGATAACTCCAATTTCAGAAAGTACTGAGCAGGTTAAGACTCGCAGAAAGGTCAGTAAACGGGTAAAACGAAATCGATTTATTGCGATTGTCCTAGCACTCTTACTAGCAGTCACGGGCTGGTGGGTATTGATTGGGCCTGGCGCTTCAATTAAATTCCCATCGGTAGTTGGAGCAACATCTACCCAGGCAACAACCACACTTGCCGGCCTTGGATTATCGGTCAGCATCACCGAACGTCGCTTTGACGAAGAGATTGCAAAGGGTCGAATAATCTCAACATCACCCGAGGCTGGTGATTCGATTTCTCCGGACGGAGTTGTAAATCTTATTGTTTCAAAAGGTGCAGAGCGTTATGCCATTCCCTCATTTTCAAATCTCACCATAAAGGTAGCAACTGCTTTAGTGGCGCAATCACCACTTAAACTTGGGGTTGTCTCGGAAGTTTTTAGCGCGCTACCGAAAGGGATCGTCGTCTCTGCTAGCCCCACATCAGGAACACAAGTCAAGCGAGATACCATCGTTGACTTGATTGTCAGTAAAGGTCTTGAAACTTTTAATTTGATTGGATTTGCCGGTAAAAACGGTGAGCAAGCCCTGAATGAATTAACAGAAGCAGGCTTCAACGTTACCGTTACTTACGTTTATGATGAGAAAGCTATGCCTGGCGAGGTGATAAGTCAGAGCCCAGCAGCCGGCTCCGCACTGATCAAAGGGGCGTCTGTGAATTTAATTATCTCCCAAGGTTCTGCCTTTGTCTACATTCCAAATGTGCTGCGTTCTACCGAAGCGCAAGCCGCCGCACTCCTTAAAGATCTTGGACTCAAAGTAAAGATAAAAAAGGTTATTAAGAGTGCGAAATTAGTTATTGGGATAACCCCTGCGATTGGTGCAAAGGTTAAACGTGGAAGTACGGTCGCTCTCACAGTAGGCTAGCCCGATGTCAGCAACAGCTAAAAAACTCCTGCCACGTATTGGCGCACACACACCGACAAGTGGCGGAATGGCAAAGCGCTCAATCGAATACGCGCGTGAGACTGGCGCAGAGGCGATTCAAGTTTTCACATCAAATCCACGCGGTTGGGCGATGCCTGAAACTAGCCAGGAAGCCGATGCACTCTTTCGAGAACGCGCCGACGAACTCGATCTTGAAGTTTATGTACATGCGCCCTTCCTGATCAATTTGGGTTCACCTACCGAAGGAACATATAAGAATTCATTGGCTTCAACTCAATACTCACTCAAACGAGGTCAAGAAATTGGCGCACTTGGAGTTGTTATTCATACCGGATCAGCGGTAAACGAAGATTTTGTGGCCAGCGCCTGGAAGCAGATCCACGATGGCATGATGCCGATTTTAAATGCACTAGAAGATGACGCGCCGTTTTTACTTCTTGAGCCCACTGCCGGCCAAGGTCAGTCACTCGTCAAGCGAATCGAAGATCTTGAACTTTATTTGAAAGCGCTGGAGTACCACCCAAAGGTGGGTATATGTCTTGATACCTGCCATGTCTTTGCCGCTGGACACGACATTGCAGTTAAGGGTGGAATGACCGCAACGCTTGATCTGCTAGTTGAAGTTGCAGGCCAAGAGCGTATCCAACTTATACACGCCAACGATTCGATGGATGTGTGCGGTGCGCTTAAAGATAGACATCAGAACATTGGCGAAGGTTTTATCGGTAAAGATCCCTTTCAAGAACTTTTGGCACATCCGAGCGTACAAAATGCGCCACTCATTCTGGAGACGCCTGGCATGGAACCAGAACATGGAAAAGAGATAGCCATGCTTAAGAAAATGCGAAACGGATAGTTTCTTCTATGCTTCAAAGTCATCAGCAACGTATTCGGCTAGCCCCCTTAGCACTCATTGCGCTTACGGCAGCATGGGGAATCTCCTTCGTGATCATGAAGGATGCAATCGAACGACAAAGTGTCAATAGTTTTCTCTTTACCCGCTTTGGCCTAGCCGTATTAGTGCTGTTCGTGATGAGGCCGAGTGTTCTACGAAAAATTGATAAAGACCTCTTCCTCAAAGCATTCACTGCCGGACTTGTACTCGGTGCTGGTTTTATTCTGCAGACTGAGGGTCTTGCTCGCACAGGTGCAGCAGTCACTGGCTTTATTACTGGTCTCTATGTGGTTGCGACACCTGTAATCTCGGCTCTCTTTTTGAAGAAGAAAATTTCCCTCTTCACGTGGCTCTGTGTGGCGCTAGCAACTCTTGGCCTTGCAGTGTTATCACTTCGTGGTTGGACCTTTGGATTTGGCGAGTTTCTGGTTCTTTTATGTGCAATCGCCTTTGCGGTACATATTATCCTTTTGGGGCAATGGAGCTCTGGTCGAGACGTTTATGCCATGACACTTGTGCAACTTTTGGCAGTTACATTCTTGACTGGAATTTTTGCTTTTATCGAAGGATATGAGGCACCGCCAGATAACGGCGTTTGGGGCGTGGTTATATTCACAGCAATTGCAGCGACGGCTCTCGGATTTATTATTCAAACATGGGCCCAGGCTTATATCGACACTACAAAAGTTGCGGTAATTCTTACCCTCGAAGTTGTCTTTGCAGCACTCTTTGCCTTTACTATCGGAGAAGAAAAGATGACAATTCAGATTGCTCTAGGTGGCCTGATGCTTCTGACAGCGATGTATCTCATTGTGTTAAAGGATGCGAGTGTCAATGATTGACCTTCGCTCAGATACCGTTACTGCACCATCTCAAGAGATGCGGGAAGTAATTGCTCACGCGAAAGTTGGTGATGATGTTTATGGAGATGATCCAACAGTAAATGCGCTAGAAGAGCGAGTTGCAAAACTCTTTGGAAAAGAGGCAGCTCTTTTCACACCTACTGGTTCACTCTCAAATCAGCTGATGATGCGTACATTGGTAAAGCCAGGCCAAGAAATTCTGGCTGAGACAAACTCGCATGTGGTTCGAGCAGAGCTAGGTGCTGCTGCAACTTTTTCTGGAATTACAACCCGCACCTGGTTGTCGCCTTTTGGACGACTTCGCGCCGAAGATCCGCTGGCTATCGCCGCCCCCGATGCTGGGCCTTATCTCGTCTCGACGGTTGCAATCGCAATTGAAAATACTCATAATTTTGGAGGAGGCACAGTCTCATCCATTGATGAGATTTCAACACTATACAAAGGTGCCAGCGATCGCGGTATCGCTATCCATCTAGATGGTGCACGAATTTGGAATGCACATATTGCATCGGGAGTAGCCCTGCACGAATATGGTGCTTATGCAGACACAATTAGCGTCTGCTTCTCAAAAGGTCTCGGTGCACCCGTGGGATCAATGGCGATTTCCACTCGCGCACGCATTGATGAGGCTCGAATTTGGCGAAAACGTTATGGCGCTGGAATGAGACAGATAGGTATTTTGGCAGCAGCAGCTGATTATGCGATTACGCATCATATGGGTGACCTTGCAGATGATCATCGTCGTGCGCACTACCTAGCAACCCAAATATCAGAGATAGCCCCAGGGACAATTGACCCCTCGACTGTTGCCACAAATATTGTTGGCTTAGATTTAGCGACACTTCCGATCTCCGCCGCCGAATTGGCCACCCGTTGCAAGGATGGTGGACTGCTCATTGGCGCACTGGGTCCAAATTTTGCGCGACTTGTCACTCATCGTGATTTTGATGATGCGCAATGCGAGCAAACAATTGAAATATTAAAGCGCGCCCTCGTGGCGAAGTAGCCATTCTTTCTTTTCAACACCGTAGGCATAGTTCCCAAGTGATCCCCCAGTTTTAACAATCCGATGACAAGGGACTACTAAGACAATTGCATTCTTTGCACATGCACTACCAGCTGCCCGAACAGCCGAGGCACTTCCTGCTCTGGCTGCAAGATCGGCATACGAGAGGACTTTGCCGGCGCCCACTTTGCGCATTGCCTTCCACGCATTCTGCGAAAACGTTCCACCCGATTGATTAACCTTAATCGCTGAAATTGACTTCAGATCTCCATCGAAGTAGTTTTCTAATAGATCACTTACAATCGAAATTCTTGAAACGTGTTTACTTGTTCGGTCGCTATAGGATGAATCGAGGCTTTCGCTGAGCGCTTGAAGGGATGAGAAATTTGCGCCAAGTAAAACATGTTCATCGCAGATGATATTAAGTGTGCCTATTGGGGTTTTGAGAGACGAGGTAAGTAGCGACACAGGCTACAAATTAGCGATCTCGCAACATTTGCGCAACCAAAAATGCTAACTCAAGTGATTGTGAGTGATTCAAGCGCGGATCACAGGCCGTCTCATAGCGTGAGGCTAGATCAGACTCGGAAATCTGTTCGCCGCCGCCAAGACACTCTGTTACATCATCGCCAGTGAGTTCGATATGAATGCCACCTGGATGCGTTCCGAGCGCCTTATGAACCTCAAAAAAGCCTTTGACTTCATCCATCACGTCATCAAAGCGACGAGTCTTATAACCATTTGCCGATTCAAAAGTATTGCCATGCATCGGATCACAGACCCAGAGAACTTGCGCTCCAGATTTGGTTACACCATCTACCAAGGCTGGCAGCGCTTCTCGGATCTTTCCGGCGCCCATGCGAGTAATGAATGTGAGACGTCCTGGCTCACGTTCTGGATCAAGGCGATCAATCAGAGCAAGTGAATCTGCAACGGTGGACTTTGGTCCAAGTTTGACTCCAATTGGATTGCGAACCTTGGCAGCAAAATCAACATGTGCACCATCTAATTGGCGAGTGCGCTCTCCGATCCAAAGAAAATGGGCCGAGACATCGTAAGGATTTCCGCTGAGTGAATCGATTCGAGTCAAAGCCTTTTCATATTCGAGAATCAGCGCTTCGTGACTTGAATAAAAGTCGACACTCTTAAAAGCTTCAGGATCTACTCCTGCTGAGATCATAAAACTGAGCGCACGATCGATCTCTTTTGCCATCTCGTCATAACGCTCACCCACGCTGGAATCACGAATAAATCCCTTATTCCACTCATGCACGCGACGAATATCGGCAAATCCGCCTTGCGTAAATGCACGTACTAAGTTTAGCGTTGCAGCCGATGTATTGTAGACATCGACAAGTCGGTGAGGATTTGGAGTACGGGCTGCTAATGTAAATTCGAGATCATTAACTGCATCTCCACGATAAGCAGGAAGAGTTACATCACCACGTGTCTCTAGATCATTGGAGCGTGGCTTTGCAAACTGCCCGGCCATCCGACCAACCTTGATGACCGGAAGACTTGAGTAATACTGAAGTACAGCTGCCATTTGCAGAATTGTCTTAATTCGATTGCGAATTGAATCAGCAGTTGCCGATACAAATGTTTCCGCACAATCGCCACCTTGCAACCAAAAGGCACGACCGGCTGCTGCTTCTGCAATGCGCGCCTTGAGATCATCACACTCTCCAGCAAAAACAAGTGGTGGTAGCGACTTCAACTTCGTGATTGCTGCGCCAACTTGATCGCTATCTGGCCAATTTGGTTGCTGGGCTGCAACTAACTTCTCATCAAAGAGGCCTTGCACGCTATTAAGGGAATTCATCATAATCCTAAGGATAGAAGGTGAAGGGAAGTTCTCGTATGAGAATTATCCGAAGAAGATTTCTGACTCTTTGTAGCGCTCGATTGGGACGGTTTTGAGCTTCTCGGTCGCACTGGCCAGTGGTACTCGAACAATATCTGTGCCGTGAAGAGCAACCATCTTGCCAAAATCGCCTTCAGAGACTGCAGTGATCGCCTGTAGACCAAAGCGAGTAGCCAACACGCGATCAAATGCTGTTGGTGTTCCACCGCGTTGAATGTGGCCGAGAACCGAAGTGCGTGCCTCTTTGCCAGTTCTTGATTCAATTTCCTTGGCTAACCACTCACCAATACCGGAGAGCTTTACGTGGCCGAAAGCATCGAGTTCAGAATCTTTTGTGATCATGTCGCCATCTTGTGGAATAGCACCTTCGGCGATCACGATAATTGGTGCGTAGGAACTCTTAAATCGCGATTCAACCCATTCGCACACTTTTTCAACTGAGAACTTAACCTCAGGAATTAAAATACATGATGCTCCACCGGCCATACCTGAGTGGAGCGCAATCCAACCCGCGTGACGTCCCATAACTTCAACGATCAGAGCACGGTGGTGTGATTCAGCGGTGGTGTGTAGACGATCGATCGCCTCCACTGCAATATTTACCGAAGTATCAAATCCGAATGTGTAATCAGTGTTGTTGAGATCATTATCAATTGTCTTTGGAACACCAATTACCTTGACGCCAAGAGCATCTAATTTTGTAGCAACGCCAAGAGTATCTTCGCCACCAATAGCGATAAGTGCATCAATTCCTTGAGTCGCAAGATTTTCCTTAATGCGCTCTACGCCATTTTCGATCTTAAATGGATTGGTTCGAGAAGATCCAAGAATCGTTCCACCACGAGGCAAGATTCCTCGTGTGCTCTCTAGCGTCAGCGGCATTGTGTAATTCTCTAGCGGCCCTTTCCAGCCATCACGGAATCCAACAAATTCATAGCCATACTCTTTAACGCCTTTGCGAACCACTGCACGAATTACTGCATTGAGCCCTGGGCAATCTCCGCCACCTGTAAGTACACCGATACGCATTACTTCTCCAAAATTAAAAACGGAGATTAAATCTCCCCAAAGATGTGGTCAACGTTGACGGGCACAGTCTAGCCTTCACTCATGGCTAATCAACTCATCGCAGGCGTGGATTCCTCAACTCAATCAGTCAAAGTTGTGATTCGTGACGCAGAAAGTGGGCAATTAATTCGCCAAGGTCGAGCTTCTCATCCTGATGGCACAGAAGTTGATCCAGAATTTTGGATGAGTGGCTTAGAGAATGCAATCAAAGATGCTGGTGGAATTGATGATGTAGCCGCGATCTCAATCGGTGGACAGCAACATGGAATGGTGGCACTGGATGAGAGTGGGAAAATTATTCGTCCAGCTCTACTCTGGAATGACACACGTTCATCTGAGCAGGCTCGTGATCTGAATAAAGAACTTGGTGGTGATTTAGAGACAGCACTTCAGGTTGGCTCAGTTTTAGTTGCCTCTTTTACTGCATCAAAAGTGAGGTGGTTGGCAGAGAACGAGCCAGATAATGCGGCGAAGGTTGCCGCAATTGCGCTGCCACATGATTGGTTATCGTGGCAATTACAGGGCGGAAAAGATTTCACCACACTCTTTACTGATCGAAGCGATGCATCTGGAACTGGATACTTTGATCCAACTACTTCGAAATATCGAAAAGATATCTTTGCAAAAGCTTTGCGATCTGATCGAGATATTTATCTGCCCCGAATTACCGAACCCGCTAGTTTCGGTGGAGTTACTGCCTCTGGAATCCCGATTGCAGCAGGAGCTGGCGATAATGCAGCAGCAGCGCTCGGCGTCCAGGCACTGCCCGGTGATGTAGTTATCTCACTCGGCACAAGCGGCACGGCTTTCGCTGTTTCGACTACTCCCACCCATGACCCAAGTGGTGCAGTAGCTGGATTTGCTGATGCCACTGGGCATTTTCTGCCGCTGGTATGCACACTTAACGCCGCACGAATTTTTGATGCCGCAACTCGAATTCTTGGAAAAACCCATGACGAAGTGGGTCAATTAGCAATGCAATCTGAACCTGGTGCCCATGGACTAACTTTACTGCCCTACTTCGAAGGTGAACGCACTCCAAACCGTCCAGATGCAAGCGGAGTTTTTGCAGGGATGAATCTTAATAATTCAAATCCACAAGATATCTCTCGTGCCATGATTGAAGGAATGCTCTCTGGTCTTGCAGATGCTGTCCAATCTTTAATTGACCTTGGAGTAGATATTCAACGAGTACTTATCATTGGTGGAGCGGCAAAAAATCCAGCAGTCGGTTCGATCGCTTCATCACTTTTTGCAAGGCCAGTATTAATGCCGCCAGCGGGTGAATATGTTGCAGATGGAGCAGCAAGGCAAGCAGCCTGGGCTTTACATGGAAGTCTCACTGCGCCGATATGGAATCTAGGTGAGGCGCAAGAAATTAGCGCAAAACCAACACCGCATGTTTTAGAAAAATATCGTCTTTTGCGTGATGCAACTATTAATTGGTGACGCGGATACCTTTTCCAACAACGACTACGCCACCATCTGAAATTGTAAAACGGGCACGATCTCGCTCTAGATCTACTCCGATTTGAGCCCCTGGATCAACAATGACGCTCTTATCTAAAATTGCATGTCGAATAACTGCACCTGGACCAATTTTTACACCTGGCATCAAGACTGAACTATCGATGAAGGCGCCTTTTCCAACATGGACATCATAGGAAGCAACCGTTCGATTTACATGGCCACCAGAAATAATTGAGCCAGCCCCGACAATTGAATCTTGCGCAATACCTGACTCACTAAATTTTGCTGGTGGGAGTGAAGGTGGATTGGTCAGTAGCGGCCACTCGCGATTGTAGAGATTGAAAATTGGATGGATCGAGACTAAATCCATATGCGCATCGTAGTAGGAATCAATTGAACCCACATCACGCCAGTACCCTTTGTCACGTTCGGTTGCACCGGGGACATCGTTATCTGCAAAATCGTAAACTTTTGCTTCACCATTTTTGGTAAGCATCGGAATGATATTTCCACCAATGTCGTGGCGACTTTCTAAATCTTCCGAATCTAAGATAAGCGCTTCTTCCATGACATCGCGCTTAAAAATATAATTACCCATCGATACCAATGAGAGATCGGGATGTCCTGGCATTGCAGGTGGATCGATTGGCTTTTCATGGAATGCCTTAATTGTGATGCCATCTTCGGCTAATTCAATGACTCCAAAATCATGGGCTTCTGAGCGTGGCATCCGAATCGCCGCGACTGTAACGCCAGCACCTGTACTTAAGTGCACATCAAACATTTGGCTTGGATCCATGCGGTACACGTGGTCTGCGCCGAAGACCAGCACGTGACGTGGATTTTCATCCTGAATAAGATTGAAATTTTGCAAAATTGCATCCGCCGATCCAGTATACCAACGTGGACCGAGCCGCTGCTGCGCTGGGACAGGAGTGATGTAATTCTGAAGCAAGGTAGACATGCGCCAAGTTGTTGTGATGTGACGATCAAGTGAGTGAGATTTATATTGAGTCAGTACTGCAATTCTTCGCATTTCTGCATTTACTAAATTTGAAAGTACAAAGTCAACTAGACGATAAGAGCCACCGAATGGGACTGCAGGTTTTGCACGATCAGCAGTCAATGGCATCAATCGCTTCCCTTCACCGCCAGCAAGGACAATTCCGAGAGGTGTTTCAAATCGCGCCATATGCAAACGATACCGTTAGCGATAGATTTAACCTAGAAATAATGGAACAGAGATAATTGATCAGAGATAATTGAGCGGAGATAATCAACATGAGTGGCCTTCGAATTGGAATGGTTACGAAAGAGTGGCCACCAGCTATTTATGGTGGCGCTGGAGTCCATGTCCTCCAACTCACACACGCTCTTCGTAATCACCCAGAGATTTCAGTCGATGTGCATTGCTTTGGTGGTCCTCGTACGGATGGTGCTTTTGGTTATGACACTCCACCATCATTTGCGGATTCAAATCCTGCTCTACAAGCACTTGCCACCGATATGTTAATTGCTCACAATCTGGCAGATGTTGATGTTATTCACACTCACACTTGGTATGCCAACATGGCTGGCCACACCGCTTCTTTGTTACACGGCAAACCACATATAGTCAGCGCACACTCACTCGAACCACTTCGCCCATGGAAGGCAGAACAACTTGGTGGCGGATATGAAATTTCATCATGGGCTGAGAAATGCTCATTTGAAGCGGCCACGGCAATCATCGCAGTCAGCGATGGAATGCGAAATGACGTGCTTACTTCTTATCCAAGTATCGATCCAGAAAAAGTTGTCACAATTCGAAATGGCGTGGATACCCACGAGTGGTCTCCTATTGACGACCCAAGCATCGCCGAAAATTTTGGAATCTCTGGACCATATGCAATTTTTGTTGGTCGTATCACAAGACAAAAAGGTCTTGCCCATCTACTTCGGGCATGGGCGAAAGTTCCTGATGAATTTGGGCTTGTGCTCTGCGCCGGTAGCCCAGATGAAATAGGAATAGGAAAAGAAGTTGAGGATCTTGTTACCGAACTTCAAAAGGTACGTAAGAACATCTGGTGGATTAAAGAGATGCTTCCGAAATCGCAGTTAATTCCGCTGCTGACCGGTGCTGATTTATTCGTATGCCCTTCAATCTACGAACCTTTAGGAATCGTCAATTTAGAAGCAATGGCATGCCAGACTGCAGTACTCGCTTCTCGCGTGGGAGGAATTCCAGAGGTTGTCGATGACGGGAATACTGGGCGACTCGTTAATTACACCATTGATAGTAAAATTTTTGAAAGCGATTTTGCAGAAGCGATTACGGCCATGATGTCTGATCCGGCTGTATTGAAACTTTATGGAATCGCTGGTCGTCAGCGTGCAATCGAGAAATTTGAGTGGGAAGCAGTAGCTAACGCTACAATTGCGCTCTACCGCAGCGCGATCGCAAAATAAACTCGTTGCATAATTTGTACGAATTGGAATAACATTTTATGTCGCGTCGCACCACGTTAGTTTTTGCTTTAGTTGGTTTGCTCTGGGGTATTCCGTACCTATTTATCAAAGTCGCAGTTGATGAGGAGACTGGTTACTCCCCCGCTATCGTAGTTTTTGGCAGAGTTTTCATAGGGGCGCTGATTCTGATTCCCATTGCAATCAAAGATAAGACTATTTTCGCTGCCATTCGCGGATATAAATTTGTTGCCTGTTATGCCGTTCTAGAGATGATCATTCCTTGGATTCTTATTGGTACTGCTGAGCAGAAAATCTCATCAGGGCTGGCCGGACTACTGATTGCATCGGTTCCAATCTGGTCAACTCTGATCACCTATTTTCAAGGTGACAAAGAAGCGCTGCGATCAAATCGTCTGATAGGCATTGGTGTCGGTTTTATCGGCGTAGTTTTGATTGTGGGAATTGAGACTCTGACCGGATCTTCAGATCCACTCTCAATTGGAATGGTTATCGTTGCTGCAATTGGATACGCATACGCGATCATCATGATTCGACAGAAACTTCCTGGTGTATCAGGAATTGCGATCAATGGTGTTGCTATGGCCATCACTGCAGTTTTTTATCTCCCTTTCACTATTATTTTGTGGCCAGATCATCAGGTATCCGCTAATGCAACTTATGCGGTAATCGCACTTGGAATTTTTTCAACCGGTATCGCCTTTGCATTCTTTTTCTCACTCATCGCAGATATTGGCCCCACCCGTGCCTCAGTGGTTACGTATTGGAATACTGCGATCGCGGTTGTCTTAGGAGTATTGATCCTGAGCGAGCCACTTACTCTTGGAATCGCTGCTGGTTTACCGCTAGTAATGCTCGGCTCGTATCTTGTAAATCGTAAAGAAAAAGTCTAACTCGCTACTTCTGTGAAAATCCAAGCCGCTCCAGCAGCTTAGGGTCGCGCTGCCATTCTTTTGAAACCTTTACATGCAATCCGAGAAATATCCGGGCTGAGAGTTCACGCTCTATATCAGCACGTGCTCGCATGCCAATATCTTTGAGTCGCTCGCCTTTGTGACCTAAAAGAATTCCGGTCTGAGAATCTCGCTCAACATGGATAGTTGCATGGATATCAAAGAAGGGTCTCGATCCTTTCTCTTCTCGTTCTGACATTTCATCGATAGTCACCATGATTGAGTGAGGAAGCTCTTCTCGAGCATCGCGGAGAGCAGCTTCTCGGATCATTTCACAGATGAATTGCTCACGACCCTGATCGCTCTTCATATCGCCCGGATAGTAAGCAGGTCCGGCTGGAAGTTTCTTTGAGATTAACTCTGCAAGTAAATCTATTTGATCGTGTATAGCCGCCGAGATTGGAATGATTTCATCCCAAGTAAAGCCGACTGCAAGTTCATTTACGCCAAGTAATCTCAAAGCAAGATTCTGCTTGGAAATTAAATCTGTCTTTGTGACGAGTGCGAATTTCTTTGCCCGTGGATGCTTTGCGATTTCCTGCGCCAAGAACGCATCTCCTGCACCAGAAGTTTCGTCTGCTGGAAGGCACATCAAAATTAAATCAACAGAATCTAGGCTCTCTTCTACAACCGCATTAAGTCTGTGCCCGAGCAAGGTTTTAGGCTTATGGATTCCTGGCGTATCAACAAGAACTGCTTGAAAATCACTGCCATTTAAAATGCCCCGAATTGCATGACGTGTGGTGTTCGGATGCGGTGATGTGATCGCAATTTTAGAACCCACAAGTGCGTTGATCAGAGTTGATTTCCCGGTGTTAGGACGGCCGACAATGGCTACAAAACCCGAACGAAATTCACTCATGACGCTATTCTCTCATTACAGACGAACATTTACCTAAACTAGACTAGAGATCAATTCCAGAGCATCAGAGACCGATGTAACAATCTCAGCAGCACGTTCTCCGATAAGTCGGTGTGTTCCTTCAGATGTTGGAGAATTTATTGGACCTGGAATTGCCATTACTGGTCTCATTAACTCAGCCGCATCGCGTGCAGTTCGTAGCGAACCACTACGAAAGGCTGCTTCAACCACCAAGGTGCTCACTGATAAAGCTGCAATTATTCGATTGCGTGTAAGAAATCGTGACGGATAAGCAGGTATTCCGGGCATCACTTCACTGAGTAGCGCTCCAGTTTCGGCAATTTCACAAAAGAGGCGTTCGTTCCCTGCCGGATAGTTAATGTCGATCCCGCATGCTAGGACTGCAATGGTGATTCCTTCTGCAATGAGTGCACCTTTATGTGCCTGGGTATCAATTCCATAAGCGCCACCGCTCACGATCGCCCACTCACGGTCAACAAATCCGGCCGCAAAGTCACTTGCAATTCGTGCGCCATACGGAGTGGGATTTCGAGTACCAACAATCGCAATCGATTTCTGATTAAGTATGTCGCGATTTCCTCGCACCACTATGCCGATCGGCGGAGTGGCAAGATCATTTAGACCAACTGGCCAATCTTTATCATCAGGTGTGAGAAATATTCCACCTACCTTTTCAATTTCTTGGAGGAGGAAATCGGCACCTTCTGGAGCTAACTTCAACGCAATCTTCTCATTTTTAGTTGACCGGTAGAAACCATCTTTGAGTCTGAGCAAGACTTCGACCGCTCCGATTGCACGAATCTCGCTACTCCAAAAATGATCTCCGCCCTCAACGACGGCGAAGAGCTCTAATCGTGCACGGTACTCGGGGTTCATACAATTCCTCCTTCGCGAAGTGAGAATGCGGCAGTCACATCATCAAGTGTTGGCGTAGATCCTCCGCGTAAATCAGAGAGCGTCCACGCAAGACGAATAACTTTATGGAGTCCCCGAGCGGTCAATCTTTCGTTATCTAACTCATCGTGCAGAAAATTCATAGCTTGTCGTTCAGGCTTGAATGAGGTACGCAGAGCGCGACTTGGGATTTGCGAATTAAGTTGCCACCCAAGGCCATCAAATCTTGCTCGAGCAACTTCGCGCGCGGCAATTACTCGAGTACGAATCTGTGCACTCGATTCACCAAGTGTCTGCGAGGCAATATCGACTCGGCTCACAGGTTCAACCAGAATTCGCATATCGATCCGATCCATCAGCGGTCCGGAAAGTTTTCCAAGATATCGCCGCACTTGCAGTGATGAGCAAGTGCAACCTCTCCCTCGTCCGGCAAATTTTCCGCAGGGGCAGGGATTGGCAGCAAGTACTAAGAGAAATTGTGAAGGAAAAGTTATATTTCCAATGCTTCGAGCAATTGTGATTGTTCCTGACTCAAGTGGCTGACGAAGTGAATCGAGTACGCCCACTGCACACTCTGGCGCCTCATCAATAAATAGAACTCCGTGGTGCGCTAGTGAACATGCACCCGGTTTTATAGTGTGCGAACCTCCTCCAACCATCGAAACTCTGGTCGCACTGTGATGTGGTGCCACAATTGGTGCAAGTCGAGACATCGGTGAACGAGCCGAGAGAGTGCCAGCGACGGAGTGCAACGCTGTCACTTCTAAACTTTGATCCAAAGTTAGCGGTGGCAAAATAGTTGGAATTCGAGTGGCGATCATTGTTTTACCTGCACCCGGTGGCCCAATCAGTAATAAGTGATGTCCACCCGCTGCTGCCACCTCGGCTCCAAATCGTGCCGATGCTTGTCCGGCTACATCCTCGAAGTCCAGGTAGGATTCCTCAGTCAATTCATACGCTGGAATTGGCGTAGTGACTCCAGTGCCAGTTCGTAAAAAAATAAGAAGTTCACGTAAGGTTGGAAAAGCTTCGGTACGGATAGATTGCAAGAGTTGTGCTTCGCCGAAATTTTCAATTGGAACAATTGCTCGAGTAATTCCATTGTGATACCCCGCGATCAAGGCAGGGAGCACTCCATGCACCGTTCGAATTGAGCCATCGAGTGATAACTCACCCAAAATAAGAGTGGAATCAATAGCGTGCTGCGAGAGCGCTTCTTGTGCCACCAATATCGCAAGTGCGATACCTAGATCAAAACTTGAGCCACTCTTTGGCAGCCAAGCGGGTGAGAGTGAAACTGTAACTTTACGATTAGGCCATAACTCCCCCGAGTTAACAAGTGCTGCCCGAACGCGATCTCGAGATTCTTGCAGCGCTGTATCAGGTAAACCCAATAAGTTGTAGTGCGGTAAGCCATCACTAATATCAACTTCAATCGTGACGATATTGCCCGCTAATCCCACCAAACCCATCGAAGTTGAGCACCCCAACGTCATAGAATATTTTCGCGATAGTCGATCGAATGAGAGCCATCCGAGGCGATTAAAACCGCGGCCACATCAATCATAAATTCACTTCCAAGGCAGTGATGAGTTGCAAGCCAGGCAAGTGCAAGACGTTGCAGTCGCCGTGCTTTATCGCGATTAATTGCTTCGAGTGGATGGCCAAAGGCAAGCGAGGATCTAGTTTTTACTTCGATTATTCGAAGTATGCCTAAGCCATCACGGGCAACAAGATCTATTTCGCCTTCTTTAATTCGCCAATTACGATCTATAATCTCGTAACTTTGAGCCTCTAGAAATTCGGCAACTTTTAATTCACCAAATGTTCCTAATAATTTATTTGTTGGTACTTTTTTCACCTTGTTAGTTTTACCACTCATTGGGGCAGAATAGATAGCGGAAATATTGAACTTAAGCGATTGCCTTGCGCTGTGGGTAAATTAGAGAAGTCGCGCGATGTTGGCAAACGATCGTCGGTGCACCGGCGTTACCCCATGTTTTTCTAGGGCGGCAGTGTGAGCGGCGGTGATGTAGCCCTTATGACCAGCAAATCCATAGTCAGAATATTCCTGATCGAGTTGACGCATGATGCGATCTCGAGTGACTTTCGCAATTATTGATGCGGCGCTAATGCAGGTGACAACTTGATCGCCTTTCCAGACGGCTAAATTTGGTAGTGCTAATCCTTCGATTGCATATCCATCGGTGAGCACATATCCCGGGGTGATATCTAAGCCTTGCACTGCACGCCGCATTCCATCAAGGTTGGCAGCGTGTACTCCACGAGTATCGATTTCTTGATGAGAAATGATCACCACGCTGACAGATTGTGCACAATCGGTGATGACATCAAAGAGTTCCTCTCGAACTTTCTCAGATAATTCTTTTGAATCTCGCACTCGGGTTAATTGTGGTGCGTTGCGATCTTTTAAAATTACACTGGCCACAACTAATGGTCCAGCACAAGCACCACGTCCAGCCTCATCAACTCCTGCAAGTGGTGTTATCCCTGCTTCAGTGAGAAGTTCTTCGATTACCTTAGTCTCTGTCATTTGCTGGTATTCATGAAGAGAAATTTTACTTATTTGGAAAGAATTGGATTCTGCGATGGAACTAAGCCAATTCGGCTGAGCGGCCACATCTTTGCAAATACTTGACCAGTAATTCGATCAACTGGAACCATTCCATTATTGATGTCATCTTGATGCACACGTGAATCCCCACTTGCGCCACGATGATCACCCATCACCCACACCTTGTCTTTTGGAACGGTGATATTGAAATCTGTATCACTCGCAGAATTTCCAGCGAATATATAAGGCTCAGAAGTCGGTTTGCCATTAATGGTGAGAACTTTATTTTTTGCAATGACTTGGTCGCCAGCAATACCAATTACTCGTTTTACTAAGTACTGCTTTGCTGGGTTTGGAATGATTCCAACCAAAACTAATCCATCGCGAAGAGTAGATATGATTTTATTGTCAGAAGTTGACGTTATTTCAGGTAGCCATCCGGCGGGATCACGAAAGACCACTACATCGCCGCGATGGATATCATTTCCAATAAATGGAAGTCGATTGACGGCTACCCGATCTCTGATCTGAAGCGTGTTCTCCATGGAGCCTGAAGGAATATAGAAAAACTGAACCAGAAAAGATTTAATGAAAAGTGAAACGACAAGAGCAAGAATCACCAATACCGGAATCTCGCGAAAGAGTGATCCTTTGCGAATCATGGAAGGATGAAGAGACTATTCAGGAGTTTTTTCAGCAGGTGCATCTTCTACAACTGCTGCAACTGCTGGCTCTGCAACTGCCTCGGTAACTACTTCAGCTACTTCAACTGGAGCCTCAACGACTGGCTCTGCTGCAACTTCTGCAACTACTTCTGGCTCAAAAATTGGTGTCGAAAGAATTCCATCGCCGTAACCTTCAACGCCATCGCGCTTTTCGCGAATCTTGGCAGCCTTACCGCGAAGATCGCGAAGGTAGTACAACTTGGCCCTACGTACATCGCCCTTCTTGACTAGTTCAATCTTCTCAATAACTGGAGTGTGAACTGGGAATGTGCGCTCAACACCTACACCATAAGAAACTTTACGAATTGTAAATGTCTCGCGGACACCGTCACCCTGGCGACGAATAACAATTCCTTGGAAAACCTGGATACGGCTCTTTGAACCTTCGATAACGCGGACATGGATCTTGAGCTCATCGCCTGCGCGGAACTGTGGGATGTCCTTGCGAAGTGACTTCGCATCAATTGCATCGAGAATGTTCATGTGCTTCCTCAGATTTCTACTGTAAGTACTTCTTTTATTTTTGCGGCGCCATGTAGGTGACGCAGACGTCCTATCTTGCCATACAAGGGGCCTTGAGCGTAAATCGGCTAGGCAGAGGCTGCGAGCGCGCTGGTGAGCGCATCAAAGAGGCCTGGTCCGGCCGCTATCGTGAGCTTTCGCTCACCACTGCCAAGGTGGGTGATCTGTGCACCGGCTTCGGTGGCAATCAGTCCGCCGGCTGCCCAATCCCACTCTTTGAGTCCGGTTTCGAAATATCCATCAAGTGCTCCCATTGCAACATTGCAGAGATCAACTGCAGCAGCCCCTGTCCTGCGAATATCTCTGATGCGAGGCAGCAAATATGAAGTCATTGCGATCTGTTCGGTGCGATCTGCAACATCGTAGGCGAATCCAGTACCAAGAAGTGCGCGATCAAGGGCCACCCCAAAATTTGCTCGGATCGGAAGGTCATTAAGGAATGCGCCGCCGGCTCGGGTTGCCCGCCATAGCGAATCTGTAGTGGGTGCGTAGACAACCCCGGCAATAACACCGTGTTGATCGCGAGCCGCGATGCTCACATTCCAACCGGGTAGGCCGTAAAAATAATTCACAGTGCCATCAAGTGGATCAATCACCCAAGTAATTCCAGATTTACTTGTGCGCGCTGCACCCTCTTCCGCGATGATTCCATCATCTGGGCGGGTGGCAAGAATTGAATCAACAATTAATTTCTCAGCCGCCTCATCCATCTGAGTAGCAAAATCGATCGCTGTGGATTTTGTGGTTAATTCAAAGGCAGGTGGGCGAGTCATCAATAACGCTCCAGCTGTCTTGGCGCAGGTATAGGCCAAGTCACAGAGAAGATTGGCTAATTCTGGATTGTTAGCGGACGTTTCTGGGGTCATATCGATACTTTATCGGTATTCTGCGCAACATGAGTGAACTTCGGCTAACAGGCAAAAACCCTGATGGCACCCATCTCACTCTCACCAACTCAGATGGCGCAGATTTCACCGTACGAATTAGCGACACTTTGCGGGCTACGATTAATCAGCCTCGTTTAGTTGCAGTGGATTCCAACGAAGCAGATGCTCCGATGAGCGTCAAAGAAATTCAGCGACGACTTCGTGCCGGTGACACAATGGAAGTTATTGCACGCGAAGGAAATATTACTGTTGAAAAGGTTGAGCGATTTGCGGGACCTATTTTGCAAGAGCGTGTTTACATTTTAGATCGTGCCCATGAAGTCGTACTTCGTAAAGAGAGCGGTCGCGAGCAAGAGTCATTCCTCGAGATAGTGCTCGGGCGCCTGATCTCTCGCGGAGTAGAGAGTGATTTACTTTCTTGGAACTCTTGGCGTTTGAGTGATGGAAGTTGGATGATCGAACTTCACTATCCAAACCGTGATGGCCATGGAAGTGCTACTTGGATTTTTGATCTCAGTCGTAGATTAATCACAGCCAGCAATGAGAATGGCCGCTGGATGCTTGGTGATGAACCAACGCCACGAATTCAAACGCAAGGGCTAGTAAATGCTCAACCTTCTCACCCATCAAGAGCAGTTACACCTGAACTTGGTGCAGTTGATGAGTTTGCGGAGTTTAGCGAACTAGATGAAATCGGAGAAGTAGTTGAGCGGCCGACCCCACGTCTCGTTGCACTTCGTGAGCCAGCTGGTGAAGAAGATCGTGCTGAAGGAATTAGCGCGCGTGCAAAAGTCCCATCATGGGATGAAATTATGTTTGGACGTCCAGCCCCAGTTGTGCAAGATCCAGATGAGGAACTTTTTCCTTAAGTCTTTAAGTGAGTGAAGGTGACTAGACCGTCACAGTAAGTAGCGGCACCGTTGATTCAATCTCACTGACTCCCCCGTGGTGTCCCACCATCGAACCCTCTTTCTCTGCTCGCTCAGGATCAAGTAAAACAAGTCCACCATGAGCTATTGCAATCACATCTCCCATTCGATCTTTAGCATCACTTGTTACATTTGTGCCAAAAATATTTTCGGTGATGGCTTCTTCGCGAGTCAGAATTGTTGCTCGCTGCCCAAAATATTCACGCCATCTGCCAGCAAGATCAACTCGAGCTTGCTGCGAATCTGATGCCTCGTTGAGATAGAGATGGCGGGCGCGAGGTTCACCTGCAATGGTGACCACCGAACTTGCTAATTCATTATCAAGACCAATCGTTACTTTTTCCTCAACATTTATCATGCCGTGGTCTGCGCTAAGCCAGAGCCGTGTGCCCTTGGGTAACACGTTAAGAAGTTGTGATAAAAATTGGTCAATCTCAATTAGCGCGCTGATCCACTTCTCTGAACCCACGCCATCACTATGGCCGGCAACATCAAGATCGTTCATATACAAATAGACAAAAGAAGGTGTTGCGGTAAGAGATTCAAGAGTCGCCGCAATGAGATCAGATCCAACATTTGCACCGCGATAGGTTGCACCGCGAAAGACGGCTTGGGTAAATCCAGTTTTTTCATAACGCTTTGCGGCAACGTGTGAGACCTGAATATTTTCATTACTTGCGCGCTGAAAGAGCGTTGGCACTGGCTGCCACATCAGTGGATCGACTCGCTCATCCCACTTGAGTGAATTCAGAACTCGTCCACCACTTCGAGGTACGCGTACTGTATAGCCGAGCATTCCATGAACTCCAGGAAGTTCACCCGTCATCAGTGTTGCCAGACTTGTGGCGGTAGTAGATGGAAAAGATGTCTGCAAAAGTTGAAATTTACTCAAACCAAAAATTGTCGGCACGAGATGGCCAAATGGGGTCAGAACATCTGCGCCTAGTCCATCAATGATAAAAAGAATTTCCCGACCTGACGGGCTACTTCCTATTCCAAGTCGATCTTCACTATCTGATAATCCAAGGGATGCAAAGATTGATGGAGTGATATCGGCTAAATGCACAGACATATGTTCTCACGGAGAATCATTTGCGCTAGCGGCGTGTAGGTGCGGAGATTTTACCCAACCTATTGGCACAATTCACGCCATGGCAACGACGAAGAAGACCGCAGCACCCAAAGGCAAGAAAGCTCCTGCTGGACCAAAGCCTGGTGAGTACGCTGGAAAAATTGTTGATATCGATGTTTCGTCAGAGATGTCCGAGTCATTCCTTGAGTATGCCTATTCTGTTATTTATTCGCGTGCACTCCCTGATGCGCGAGATGGCTTAAAGCCTGTACACCGTCGCATCTTGCATCAGATGGCAGATATGGGGCTACGTCCAGATCGTGGCCATGTAAAGAGTGCTCGTGTTGTTGGTGAAGTAATGGGTAAATTGCACCCCCACGGTGATGGCGCAATTTATGACGCACTCGTGCGCATGGCGCAATCATTTTCAATGCAACTTCCACTCATCGATGGACATGGAAATTTTGGCTCACTTGATTCTGGTCCAGCTGCAATGCGCTACACCGAAGCGCGTCTTGCTTCGGCGGCGCTGGCAATGGTCTCGGAATCAGATGAGAACACAGTTGACTTTGGTCCAAACTATGATGGCCAACTCTCTGAGCCACTCGTATTACCGGCGGCCTATCCAAATCTCTTGGTAAATGGCGGCGCTGGAATTGCAGTTGGTATGGCAACCAATATGGCTCCACACAATCTTGGTGAAGTTATTGCAGCCACTAAATACCTCATTGATAATCCAAAGGCGACTCTCAACCAATTAATGAAACATGTGCAAGCCCCAGACTTCCCAACCGGTGGTGAAATTGTTGGACTAGAAGGTGTACGTGAGGCATATGCCATAGGTAAAGGCTCCTTTAAGGTTCGGGCGACAGTTAAAATTGAGAAGGTAACCTCGCGCAAAATGGGAATTATTATTAAAGAACTCCCTTTTAATATCGGTCCCGAAAAAGTTGTGGAGCGAATTGCCGATCTTGCAAAGGCTAAAAAGATTCAGGGAATCTCTGACATCATCGATCTGACCGATGGTCAGACCGGAACCAACGTGGTCATTGAAATTAAAAATGGTTTTGAGCCAGAAGATGTGCTTGAGAAGTTATATAAATTAACTCCGATGGAAGATGCCTTTGCGATCAATGCAGTTGCGCTAGTCAAAGGCCGCCCGCAGACGCTTGGACTCAAAGAGTTGTTACAGGTCTTTATTGATCACCGAATAGAGGTTGTTACTCGTCGCTCTGAATTCCGGAAAGCAAAGGCCGCTGCTCGCCTTTTGATGGTAGATGGGTTGCTAAAAGCGATTATCGATATCGACAAGGTAATCAAGATTATTCGTGGAAGTGATGATGCAACAATCGCTAAAGCTTCGCTGATTAAGGACTTTAAATTAAATGACGAGCAAGCAACATATATTCTCGATATGCCACTTCGTCGTCTGACAAAGATGAGCAAACTTGAGCTTGAAAATGAGCAGAAAGAACTGAAGAAGATTATTGCTGAGTTAACTGTGTTGCTAAAAAGTGATGAGAACATCAGAGCGTTGATTTCAACAGAACTGACCGCAGTTTCGAAGTCATTTGCGACTCCTCGTCGCACTCGCATTGGTGCCTAAGCCGCCAATTTCCTACCCCTGCTCGTATGTGGGAGACTTCGTCAAATGATCTCCACTTCTGCTCTAGAACTTCGCGCCGGTGCGCGCCTCTTAGTTTCCGGGGTCAATGTCCGCGTAAATAGCGGCGACCGGGTGGGTTTTGTTGGGCGAAACGGCGCTGGAAAATCAACTCTTGCAAAAGTTCTTGCTGGTGAGACTCTGCCCGCAGGCGGCGGCGTTAATCGCACTGGAAAAATTGGTTATCTCCCACAAGATCCACGTACAGGTGAAGATCAAGGAACTGCGATCGATCGCATTCTTTCGGCCCGAAATCTCGATGAAATTGCACGCCGCATGACTCAAGTGGAAGAAGAACTCTCCACCACTGAAGGCGAGGCGCTGGAAAAGGCGCTCGAGCGCTACACCCGAGTCGATGCAGAGTTTCAAGCAGCTGGTGGATACACCGCTACCGCTGAAGCTGAAGCGATTGCGTCATCTCTTGGAGTATCGGTAGCCGTATTCCACAATGAAATTGCGACCCTCTCTGGTGGACAGCGAAGGCGAATTGAACTAGCCCGTATTCTTTTTTCTGGGGCAGAGACTTTGCTCCTTGATGAGCCAACTAACCACCTTGATGCCGACTCGGTGATCTGGCTACGAAATTACCTCACCCAATATTCCGGTGGCCTCGTCATCATCTCTCACGATGTGAACTTGATTGAGACAGTGGTAAATAAGGTTTTCTACATCGATGCCAACCGAAATGTGATCGATGTATACAACATGGGGTGGCGTCAATACTTGCTACAACGTGAAGCTGATGAACACCGTCGCAAGAAAGAGCGCGCTAACGCAGAGAAGAAAGCTGAAATTTTACAGAAGCAGGGCGAGAAGATGCGGGCAAAGGCATCTAAAGCAACTGCTGCTCAAGGTATGTTACGTCGCGCAGAGAAGTTGCGCAGCAGCCTTGATGATGTTCGCGTCAAAGATAAGGTAGCAAAGCTTCGCTTCCCAACTCCAGCGCCGTGTGGAAAGACGCCACTTTCGGGTGAAGAACTTTCAAAGAACTACGGCTCACTCGAAATTTTCACCGATGTTTCATGTGTGATCGATAAGGGCTCACGCGTTGTGATTCTCGGACTTAACGGTGCTGGCAAAACCACACTCCTTCGAATACTTGCTGGTGAACTTGAATCAGATACCGGTACTGTGGTGGCCGGACATGGACTCAAACTTGGTTACTACGCCCAGGAACATGAAATGCTCGATTTCCAACGCACTGTTCTCGAAAATATGATGTCCTCAAAGGATGATCTTCGCGAGCCTGAAGCACGCAATGTGCTTGGATCGTTCCTCTTTGTTGGCGATGATGTTCATAAACCAGTAAATGTTCTCTCCGGTGGCGAACGAACACGTCTGGCTCTGGCAACTCTTGTTGTATCAGCGGCAAATGTGCTGCTGCTAGATGAACCGACAAACAACCTTGATCCCGCTTCACGCGAAGAGATCTTGGGCGCACTCAGCGAATATCAGGGTTCGGTAATCATGGTTTCTCACGATGAAGGAGCGGTACAGGCCCTTAAGCCCGAGCGCGTGATTTTGCTACCTGATGGCGATGAAGATATCTGGAAAGATGAGTACTTCGACTTAGTTTCAATCGACTAAAGAGTGAGTTAAGCGTCGATCCGATCGCGATCGATTTCGGCAGTTGAAATAAACTCCTTGCGCGGAGCAACATCGTTACCCATCAACAGTTCAAACATCTTTTCCGCAGCCGACCCATCGCTGACCGTAATGCGCCGCAAAGTACGCGCATTGGGATCCATCGTAGTTTCCCGGAGCTGATCGGCATCCATCTCACCAAGGCCTTTATAGCGCTGGATCGGCTCTTTCCACTTCTTGCCCGCCTTAGTTAAATCCCCAGTGACTTTCTTCATCTCATCGTCAGAATATGTGTAGATGTACTCGCCTTTTTTACCGCCACTGCCCATGGTTTCAATTCGGTGAAGTGGTGGAATCGCTGCAAAAACTCGGCCGGAGTCGATCATCGGACGCATGTAGCGATACAAAAGTGTGAGCAAGAGACAGCGAATATGCGAGCCATCGACATCAGCATCTGACATCAAGATAAGTCGACCATATCTGGCATCGTCTAACTCGAAAGATTTTCCAGAACCAGCACCGAGAACTTGAATAATTGATGCACATTCAGAGTTATCAAGCATCTGAGAGAGCGAAGCCTTCTGCACATTGAGGATCTTTCCTCGGATCGGCAAGATCGCTTGGAACTCAGAGTTGCGGGCTGCCTTGGTGGTACCGAGTGCTGAGTCGCCCTCAACGATAAATAATTCGGTGCGATTGACATCTTCAGAGCGGCAATCGGCAAGTTTGGTCGGAAGCGATGAAGACTCAAGTGCATTCTTTCGACGTTGCAAATCTTTATGTGCTCTGGCAGAAATTCGAGTACGAGATGCACCCACCACTTTTTCCATGATCAGCTTGCCATTGGCTTTTTCAATCCGCTTAGTGGTGGCGAAAAACTCTTTCAGCTTCTCTGCCACAACGGCTGAAACTATTCGAGTTGCCGCAGCTGTTCCTAAAACTTCTTTTGTCTGACCTTCAAACTGTGGCTCTGACATTCGAACCGTCACAACTGCTGTGAGGCCTTCCATCACATCATCTTTTATAACATCAATTTCATTCTTTTTGAGGAATCCGGATGAGCGCATGGCTTCGTTAAATGCTTTCGTGATTGCGCGTTCAAATCCTTGTACGTGGGTTCCACCTTTAGGCGTCGCGATGATATTTACAAATGAGCGCAGCGTCGTATCAAAGCCCATCCCCCATTTGAGGGCGATATCTACTTCCATATCGCGTTCGACTTCAGTTGAAACCATGTGGCCTTTTTCATCAAGAACCGGAACTGTCTCTTGGTAATGCCCAGTACCGTAGATACGAATAACGCTTCCAACTGCTTCATCTGGCTGCAAGAAATCGCAGTACTCAGAGATTCCACCTTTATGGAAAAACGTCTCGGTAGTTGGAGTCTTAGAGCGATTATCGTTAACAATTAGCGTGAGACCAGGAACTAAAAATGAGGTTTGGCGTGCGCGTGCATACACTTCTTCAATATCAAGGGATGCTTCTTTTAAGAAAATCTGGCGATCACTCCACCATTTAATGCGTGTACCCGTGACCTTTGCCGATACTTTTCCAATTGTGCGAAGACCCGATTGTGGTATGAAATCTGCCTTGGGTCCATCACCATCAAAAATTCCTGCTTCGCCGCGACGAAATGACATCCAGTAGATTTTTCCATTTCGATCAACTTCAGCATCAAGGCGCTCAGCTAAAGCATTAACAACTGATGCACCAACCCCGTGGAGTCCGCCAGAGGCAGCATACGAACCACCACCGAATTTTCCACCTGCATGCAATTTTGTCAGAACAACTTCAACTCCGGTCAGCCCAGTCTTAGGCTCTTTATCCACTGGAATTCCGCGACCATCATCATGGACCTCGACTGAGCCATCAGATTCAAGATTGATATCAATTTTCTTACAGTGGCCAGCTAAGGATTCATCTACCGCATTATCGATAATTTCCCAGAGGCAATGCATCATCCCACGTGAATCCGTCGACCCGATATACATTCCTGGACGCTTACGAACTGCATCTAAACCTTCGAGAACGGCGAGATCTTTCGCCGTGTAGCTATCTAGGGCTGCCGGTGCGGTGAGATCAAGTTCATCACCTGAGTTATTTTTGGCAGCCACGGTGACAAAGATTAGCCACCAATGGCAATGGGTAAGGCTAAGCGCGCCGAGATACCACCCTTTTAATCGGCATCACTTCACAATGTGTGATTAATCTATCCAAATCGCTAAAAATAACCTGAGACTCACCGTGCAGGGAATATTCTAAGATGGCATGATGTTCCATACAAAGTAAGACCTAGATTCATAGTTCACCAGCGTGGTGATCTTTAGGAAACGCAAGGAGAGCGCGATGACCGAGCAAGTAATCCTCGAAACCACACCTCTAAATGCACTCGATCGCTGCGATCGTTGCGGTGCTCAGGCATATGTGCGTGCGACCCTGCTCAATGGTGGAGAGCTCATGTTCTGCGCTCATCATGGCAAGGAATATGCCGATAAGTTAAAGGCAGTTGCGCTAAAGATCCAAGATGAAAGCGCGAAGCTGGTTGAGTCTAAATAATTATTGCTGAATCAAACCCTTGTGCGATCCATCGCACAAGGGTTTTTCTTTTGAAAGCCCACACCCGCAGAATTTAGGATTTTCAATCGTCTCTAAGACATTTCCATCGGCATCAATCATGTCGACAGTGGCGGTAACGCGAATAGATCCGCTCTTTGGATTGATAAATACGGTTGGATTTTTCGACATCGAAATTAACTCTTAATCGAGGTAATCACGAAGTGATTGCGAACGAGATGGGTGGCGCAACTTCGACATTGTCTTGCTTTCGATTTGACGAATACGTTCACGAGTAACTCCATGAACCTTTCCGATCTCATCCAAGGTCTTTGGTTGTCCATCAGTGAGTCCGTAGCGAGCCTTAATTACATCGGCCTCACGCTGTGTGAGCCCGCCTAAGACCTGCATTAACTGTTCTTGCAAGATTGTGAAGGTTACTGATTCTTCTGGCTTGACGGCCTCTGAATCTTCAATCAAGTCACCGAATTCAGAATCGCCTTCTTCGCCAAGTGGTGTGTGAAGTGAAATTGGTTCGCGGCCATACTTTTGCACCTCGACCACTTTTTCTGGAGTCATATCTAACTCTTTAGCTAACTCTTCAGGAGTCGGCTCGCGGCCAAGATCTTGCAGCATCTGGCGCTGTACTCGAGCTAACTTATTAATAACTTCAACCATGTGTACTGGAATACGAATTGTGCGAGCCTGATCGGCCATGGCGCGAGTGATCGCCTGGCGGATCCACCACGTTGCATAGGTTGAGAACTTAAATCCCTTCGTGTAATCGAATTTCTCAACCGCGCGAATAAGGCCAAGGTTTCCTTCTTGGATAAGATCTAAGAAGAGCATTCCACGACCGGTGTAACGCTTTGCCAGCGAAACAACGAGACGCAAGTTCGCTTCTAGTAAGTGGTTCTTGGCACGCTTTCCGTCTTCAACGATCCACTTAAGCTCGCGCTTAAGTTTCTTATCAATTTTTTTATCATGCGTTAACTTCTCTTCCGCAAAGAGGCCAGCCTCCATGCGTGTTGCAAGCTCTACTTCAAGTTCGGCATTGAGAAGTGCTACTCGACCAATCTGCTTGAGGTAATCCTTAACCGGGTCAGCTGTTGCTCCGGCTGTCATCACCATCTGCTCTGGTGGAAGCTGCTTTATCTCCGTCTGGATTCGACGCGCTTGAGCGTTAAAGATGTCATAAAGCTCATCAACATTTTTGAGATATCCCTGCGTGATTGCCTCAGCAATAACACGAGCACCCTTTTCGGTGAAGTTATTCATGGAAAGCTGTTGTTGTACTTGACGGAAAGTCAGCGCCTTCGCATCTTCGGGATCGACATGACCCTTACCGACATACGGATGATTAGCATTCTTTGCGCTAATTGCCTCAAGCACAATGTTGGTATTTGCTAAATCTTTTTTATGCTTTGCTCGTTCAGTCTTTTCGCTCTCGTCTTCTTCTGCATCTGAATCCTGAAGTACGAACGACCCATCGTCAGTTTTTGCATCATTGACAAGGTTTACAACTCGGGCATTGGACGCCGCTGCACCTTCTTCTGCTTCCACAATTTCTAGAACTCCGGCAACCAGAGTTTCGACATCTTCAAGTTCAACTTCTTCAAGTTCAACTTCTTCGCCATCGATAGTTGTGACAACCTTCTTGCCATCTGCTCCAGTCTTTGAAGCCGTAACCGGTGCGATAACCTCTTTTGGCTTAATCAGATCAAGTTCAACTTTTTTAAGAATTCGGTTCGGGCTACCAAGGCCTTTTTTGCGTAACGTTTCTAGAGTTACTGGAAGTGAAACTGCGAGCGCACGGGCCTCATCAACTAAATCTTTATCAACTTTCTTTGGAATTCGACCAAGGGAAGTTACCCCACGTGCTTCTAGTTCGAGCAATACTTCTTTTTGGCGAATAACCGCGCGCTTGGCATCAACAATGATTTGCACATCTTTGGCATCGAGAACTTTCTTGAGCTCTATCTTTGCCGCAGCCTTCTTAACTGGTGCTTTCTTGGCAACAGCTTTCTTAGTTGGAGCCTTTTTCGCAGGAGATTTCTTTGCAACTGCCTTTTTCGCAGGTGCTTTCGCAGCCGATGTCTTCTTGGCCTTGTTTTTGAGCGCAGTAATTACAGCCACAGTTATCCTTTGGTTTTGTAAGCGATCTCGAAAATTTTCTTTTCGTTAATCGCTCGAAGTGATACCTATATTATACCGTGAATCGCTGCAGTCATCGCGTCAGATTCGACCAAAAAGCCATCGTGGCCGAAATCTGAAGAGATTGTCGCCAGTTTTTTCGCTTGAGGGACTAAATCTGCAATCTCTGCCTGTAGTCGCGGCGGAAATAAACGATCAGTATCGATCGAGACTACAAGTACTGGAATTGAAATTGAGCGTAAAGCCTCAACCACTCCTCCACGGTTGAGCCCAATATCGTGTGAGTTCATCGCCTCAGTCAGCGCGATATATGTATTTGCATCAAAGCGCTTGGCCAGCTTTCCTGCCTGGTGGTCGAGATAGGACTCCACCGCATAGCGTCCGGTGTCATCGCCTTGTAATTCGCGGCCAAAGCGCACATCCATCTCAGATTCAGTGCGATAAGTCAGGTGCGCAATTCTGCGAGCAATTCCCATGCCGGTAATCGGCCCCTCGAGTTGATCGTAATAATCGCCACCAGAAAAATTCGGATCACTTTTGATCGCTCGTATTTGAATTGAAGCGGTGCCAATCTGATCACCAGTAGCAACAGCAGATGAGCCGATGGTGCAAATTGCTTCTACCCGATCGGGGTGGTTGATCGCCCATTCCAGTGAGCGCATACCGCCGAGTGATGGACCAACGGCTAACTTATATTTCTTAATACCAATTGCATCGCTGAAAGCTACCTCGGCTGCAACCATGTCTCTGATCGTGATTGCTGGAAAACGTGATCCATATCTTTTGCCATCCGGTGCAACACTTGAGGGCCCAGTACTTCCTTGGCAGCCACCAATAACATTTGGACAGATAACGAAATATTTATCGGTATCAAAGGCAAGTCCTGGCCCGACCATATTGGGCCACCAACCGGGAACATCTGACCACCCAGTCATGGCATGTTGAATCAGAATTGCATTATCTTTTTTCTCATTAAGAGTGCCCCAGGATTGATAGGCAATCGTGATATCTGCCAGCGTCTGACCATTTTCTAAAAGCAGAAAACCAATTTTAATAAATTTACGATCGGCTGGATCGTCGCCTTCAAGCCATGCGCCGGTTACATTAAGTCGAGATGGGTTGCTCATTGAAAATCCTTCACGCGTTTGCAAATCAAAAAAAGATTTGCCTGGTCGTCACCCGGAGCACCCCACCGCGGTGGAGGGTTGCCGTCTAGTAAGCCGGGGCTTTTGATTACGCAAGGTAATCGGTCTAGAACTCGTGACCTAGGCCAATCTTAACTCACTAATACGCCCTGCTACTAGCCAAATATCCCAGCCGTGACCTTGGAGTGGAGTTGACTTCGCATTTTGGCGAAGGATTCAGGTGGCCAACCTGCGCTAAAGACGCGACGAAGCAGGCTCGCCAAAGAGTACTGCGGGTCATCCTCAAAGGCGCGATCTAAGCCTTGTCTTGCCAGCGCTCCATCCCCATTCTCGTAACAGATCGCAGAGACAAGGGTGGCCACTGGAGCGATGTACCCGGTGGGTGCACAGCGCAATAGGTGTAACCACATAGCCCGATAACTTTGGAAATTTTCAAGATCATGACAGCCGAGTGCAAAGTCGCGCACTTGAATATCACTTAGCCGTCCCAGAACATGTGCAATTAAATCGTGATCTTCGGAATGACCAAAAGAAATGAAATCTTGTGCCAGATCAACGATCGCAGTTGCACCATCACGTTGCATCGCATTGAGATCTGCACTTTTTGGATCAACGCCACTTGCGGCAACTCGCTCTTGCCACTGCTCTTCGTGCGCGAGCAGATTTGCCCGTACCGAATCGCTCAGTTCACCTAAGGATGCAAATGGCATTTGATGGCCAGCCATGACGCTTTCGGCAGCAATTCGAGATGAATCAAGTGGTGGAATGGGCCGACCACCGATTGGGCAACACAATAAATCATGGCAAATAAGAGAGCGATAGTTTCCATCTGAAATTAAGATTGATTCATAGATCGCAATTCCAGCTCGTGAGAGCCCTGCGGTTACTCGCGCCAGCACATCGTCACCATCTACTCGGTCTGTTGGCTGATAAGCCACAATGAGTGCTCCTTCAGCTTCATCAGCGCTGATGTGTCTGGCGTAGAGATCGAATATTTCATCTTGGGCATCGGTTGGATAATCAACTCGCATCGCCATTCCAACCGCATCATCTTTGATCGAGACTAAGACCAGCGAATCTGTTGGGTGATATCCAATCAGAAATGGAATGGCTGCCAGTAAATCGTGTGGACTTGTAAGTGTGGTCATTTTTGCTCAATTCTTAAATCTAGTTGGAGAGTTCACTACGGTGATGCTGACAATTGATGTTGTCTTTACTGTTCCGGTAATTGCACGAGTCTGTGCGTTATGTGTGTAGGTTCCATTCCATGTGGCAATTAGCGCCACCAAGTAAGTTCCAGATCGCGCATAGATATGAGTATTTTTACCGTTAGGAAATGGCGCACCTACTTCGGTGGTGGAGAGAAATGTTCCATCTCCGAAAGACCACATAAAGCTTGGGCGTAGCGCCACATCGACAATCTCACCAACAATTTTTACCTGTGTTGTAAATGATGTAGGAAGGTCAGTCCAGAAATAAACTGGAACGTCAACAAGTGGTTCAAACTCAGGTTGATAAGCAATACCTGCGGTTGGCAGCGCTTTAATGAGGCGATCCGAGAGCGATGCACTTTGTGCCACAACTGGCGCAGGGGTAGGGGTGCTCTTCTTCGGTACAACTTTTTTCGGCACCGCTTTCTTCGGTTGCACAGTCAGTTTTGGGGTTGGAGTTGGTTTCGGGACTACTTTTTTCGGAACCGCCTTTTTACTTACTTGCGGAGTTGGCGTTGTGGTCGTCTTGCTCCCACTGCCTTTTCGACCTTCGATAATGATCTTTCCATCCTGGGTATAGACATCGACGCAGGCAATTGCCTGACACTCATCTGCGTGGGCAGGAGAGAAAGTCGAGAGAGTTGTGGCGATCAGAGTTGTAATTGTTAATGCGGCAAATGAGTGCTTTTTCATGGGGCGCACGCTAGAAGCCACCGCCGTCAGCGCCGCACACTGTTACGCACTCTGTGGATGGATATGGCAATCTAGGTACATGGCAGCCCGCGACGGAGATGGATGGATCATCTGTAGTTGCGGCGGAAAACACTGGGGCAAATTTGGCGCCGCCGGGCTACTACTTTTTCGAGAAGGTGAAAACGGGCGCGAGATATTTTTGCAGCATCGTGCGCCATGGGTGCACAACGGAGATACCTGGGGCATCCCTGGAGGGGCACGTGACTCTCACGAAAGTATTGAAGAGGCAGCGGCGCGAGAAGTAAACGAAGAAACTGGAATCAAGCCAGAACACTTTAACCCCGTGGCACTGTTTAGTGATGATCACGGAGATTGGCGATATGACACTGTCATTGCACTAGCTCGTGAAGATATTGCAGCCGATGCCCCTAATGACGAGAGCCAAGAGATGCGCTGGCTGGCAGTTGAGGAAGTTTCGATGATGGTGCTGCACCCAAGCTTTGCAAAGAGTTGGAGTGAGCTACGCCAACTTCTCGATGACATCATCACACCAACTTAATTCATTGCTATCAATATGTGCGATCACAACAATCGTTTTTCCGGCTGACTTGAGAGCCTTGAAGATTTCAATTATTCGAGCGCGGCTGGCTAGATCCTGCGCCGCTAGCGGTTCGTCAAAGAGATAGATCAAAGAATCTCTAATCAATGCACGAGCAATCTCCACCCGTTGCATCTGACCGCCAGAAAGTGTGATTACTGATTGATCGGCGATATCGGTGATGTCGAGTGAATCTAAAACCTGATCGACCCGAGATAGCGCTGCCGAATTCTGACCCATTTCAATTACTTCTCGGACCGTAAATGCCAGCCAATAATTCTGACTTTGCGTCACTACACTTCGTATTTCTGCCTGCTCTTGCAAAGACAATGATGTGAGATCACTTCCGTTTAAAGTTATAGAACCACCGTGAATTGGTAGATCACCAGCGATGGCTGAAAGTAAGGTGCTCTTCCCGCATCCATTTGGTCCAACAATGGCAGTTATTTTTCCAGATTCGATTGCAACTGAGAATTGATTAACAATAATTTTCTCAGCTCGCATCACGGTGAGATTTTGAATTTCGATCATCGCCATACAAGTCCGCCTCGCTTAAGTGCAAGAATCAGAATCGGCGCTCCGATTAGTGAAATAATGAGTCCAATTGGTAGATCTTGCGGTGGTGCGACAGATCTCGCTGCAGTATCTGCGACGAGCAGTATGAGTGCGCCAACAAAAGCAGAAGTCAGAAAAAGGTTGCGGTGACGTGGTCCTACGATAAATCGCGCAATATGTGGACTTGCCAGCGCTAAAAATGAAATGGTCCCCACCGTGCTTACCGCTGTCGCAACAACTACTGAGAGAATTACAAATGCTTTCAGGCGCACTCGCTGTGGATTTACCCCAATGTGTCGCACCGCAAAATCCCCGAGTGAGAGCAGATCTAATCCGCGGGAGAGCGAAAAAGCCGCAACCACAGTTGCAATTAATACTGGGACTAGTAGATATAGATTCTCCGATGTAACCAGAGCGAGTGAGCCCAACGACCAAAATGAGACTGATCTGGCTTCTGGTCTAGCCACAATCGAGATTATCAACCCGGCCGTGGCGCTCAAAATTGCTGAGACTCCGATTCCGATAATAATTAGCTGCAACGCTGAGCGCGCTAGCGAGAATGTAGCCAGAGTTGCTGCTAGTGCACCCACGGCTGCAAAAATTACTGCGCTAATTGAACCGATCTCAGCGACGTTAAAGATAATTCCAATTAACACACCCACGGATGCACCGGCAGTTGTGCCAAGAAATGCTGGATCAGCTAGCGGATTATTAGTGGCTCCTTGTCCAAGTACACCCGCAATACCAAGGCTTGCTCCCACAACTATTGCAGCAGCGATACGGGGCGCCCGAATATCCCAGATGATTTGATGGGCAGTGCTCGTGGAATCAAAAAATGGATTAAAAATATAACTCCAGATATCTGGAATCGAAACTGCGCCAACCGAAAGTGCTGCCAGTGCCAAAAGTGGAAGCGATAAGGAGAGTGCGATGACTTTTCTCATCGACTTAATACCTTGCTAATCGAAAGCGATAATTTACTGATCAGATCAGGAGTACGTGGCCCAAAGGAGAGCATCAGCGAATCATCGACAGCCACTACTGCGCTATTTTTACCCGCTGGGGTCTGCGCAATACCTGGTAGCGCAACCAAACCTTCAACTCCACCCACTGAAGCCAATCCCTTACTCATTACGAGAAGGAGATCTGGTTGTAGCGCAATAATTGATTCAGCAGTTAGTGGATTAAAAGGATTCTTAAGTGTGGCCGCACCAACATCTACTCCCCCGATACTCTCGATCAGAGCATCAGCGCCAGATCCGATGCCACCAATGAAATAGATTGCACTTCCTCCGCGAAGATAAAGAAATGCTATCCGTGGCTTGTTGGTTAATTGAACCGAGGACTTAACTCTCTGATCCATAGCCTGAATTAACTGCGCCCCTGAAACACTCACACCGATTGCGCTGGCGACTTGGGTAATCTTTGCATCGACATCAGCAAGGTTCCAGCTTTGCGAAATCAATTTAATTGTGACTCCTGATTTCGCGAGTAGATCAAGAGCCGAAGCCGGCCCAGTTGATGAATCAATCAGAAGTAAATCTGGCTTGAGTGCCAAAATCTTTTCAGCAACAACTTGATGTCCCGAAGTCACTATTTCAACCGATTTGAGATCCTCATCAGTACTCGCAATATCTCGACCGATCAGAATCTTCTTGAGCCCCAACGCCGAAATAATTTCGGCAGAACCATTTGCAAGTGCAATCACGCGATTCACCGTCGGAATTTCAGTTGTTTGAATTGAAATTGTTTCCGCCACTAAAATTTCTTCGGCTAACTTGGGAGACGTTGCACACGCGGTCACGAGTGAAAGTGTGAGCCCAATTACACCAATGCGCTGCAACTTGACCCTAAATTTCATGGAGTAAGTCTCTCAAACTTCTGATTGACAATGCTGACTAAGTTGTCGGATAAAGATCACGGTCGGATATTTTAAGATCATCACATGAAACGCCATCGACTTGGACAGGTGCTGCTAAGTATTGCTCTCATTAGCGGCGTGCTTGCGGTGCCCTCGGCTCAGGCGGTGAAATCTGTAAAAGGATCAGAGAGTCAAACGTTAAGCGTTTCAACTGATCGGGTATCTGCCAATACTTCGGTTCGTGTGACGGGTAAAGGATTCGATGAAACGGTCGGAATTTACCTGGCTTATTGCGTATTGCCAGCCCAAGGAATGCCGCCTACCCCATGTGGTGGTGGCGTTAACAAAGCCGGGGTAGGTAACTCATCTGCATGGATTTCTTCGAATGCTCCACCATATGCAGTTGGAATTGCAGAGAGCTTTCTGCCCGGTGGCAGATTTAGTAAAACAGTTCGGGTCACAAAAAAGATTGGAAAATTTGATTGTACGAAAATTAAATGTGCCATCACGGTTCGATCTGATCACCTTCACGAGGGAGATCGCACCCACGATCTCTTTATTCCAATAACTTTTAAGAAGTAACGAATTTAACCCCCCCCAAATAAAAGGAGAACCATGAAAATCTCAATCAGAAAGATATCAGTTGCGGCACTTGCTGCAATTGTCTTGCTCCCTATTTTTACAGCGCCAAGTGCGCAAGCGGATACCTTTACCTTTCAAAGTAGCCCATTAACAAATATCAATCCGGCCTCACCAAAAATTAATGGTGGATTTGCCACATTTCCAAAAGGCGTTGGTTTATACATTCAACAATGCATCGCACCGGTAGGCACTGCGCGCCCAGCACTTTGCAGCGATACCGTCCAAGTGTGGGTCTCGGACTCTGGTGAAATGGGTGCAATCAAATCGACTGCTCCAATTTCGATCGAACTCACACCAACCATTATTGGCGGAGCAGCAACTGCTGACTGTACAAAGGTGCAATGCGGACTCTTCTTCCGTCGAGATCGTAGCGGCGGTGCTACAGATTTCTCACACGACAAATTTCTGCCAGTCACATTTGCTGCCGGTAGCGCAGCACCAGCGTTACCTGCCGATTCAGTTGTAGTTGCACTCAACGGCGTGACCCTCACCCGAAATGTTCCAACAATTCTTGGATATCGGGCACTGGCAAAGGTCGCTACAACTTCGACATCAGGCTTACCTGTCACCATCACATCTCTGACTCCAGAGTGCTCATTTAGCGACGGGCAAATTACTGCACTTAAAGGTGTTGGGCTTTGCGCGCTAGATGTCCGAACCGCAGGTAGTGCAACTTATGCTGCAAGTCGTGCGAATTATCCTTTTATACTTGCATTAGGAGCTCAGGTATTAGCACCAGTAAACACTTCGGTGAAGAGCAAGAAAGTAGTCCAACTTCCAAGTGAGACCACCTTTGGTGCAGCCGTAACCTACAAATCTGGCAACAAAAATTGTCTGATTAAAGCAAATACACTGCAGATGGCGAAAAAAGGAACATGCGCCATCAAAGCAACAGCACCTGCGCAAGAGGGACTTTGGAAAGCACTTTCAATGACTCTTAGCTTTAAAGCGAAGTAGCATTCACTCGATCAGAGATCGCCTTAATGCCGGCGATGCAGAATTGTGAAGTTGTCGTAATTTCCTTTTCTGCATCGCAATCGGCTTCTATTCGCCGGGTTGCGCTATCTGTGGCACTTTGGATGAGTCCAAGAGCTTGACGAATATCAGTGATTCCGGCAGCGGTTAAGTGTGAGGAAAGTGGTGCTAGCAATTTTCTATGTGCAATTCCAATTGCAGACGAGTGCTCGCGCGGTAGGTCTACTGCGCTAAGCGTCTTGGCCAACATATGTCGCCCATCTGCCACATATTCAAGTGATCGAGTAATCCAAATTTCAATTGATTCATACGGATCTGCTAGCCCGTCAATTTGGCCGGAGAGATACTCGGTAAAATTAGCAAGTTCTTCAATAATTAGATCTGCCACAATCTCAGAGCTGCTTGCAAAGTATTCATAGACAGAGGTTCGAGAAAGGCCGGCGCGAGCTGCGACCGCTGCAACAGAGATGTCGTAGGCGCCAGTTTCAAGTGCAATTTCAGTGGCAGCGTTCATAAGTTGGCTACGGCGCCATTCGCGCTGCGTTGCAAGTGAATCTGTATTGATACGTGGCATCTTTCCTCCTCTTGTGACGAGGTTATCTGAAGTTCTTGTTCTCGGCGAGGCGAGTAACGCTGGCTAGAAAGTGATTCGTATCTACTCGGCTAATGAATCACGGAGCCGTTTAAGTGAATCACGCACGACCGCGGTATCTGAGGTCCGCCAAAGCGGTGGCATTGAGTTAAGCAGAACGCTTCCGTAGCGCTTTGTCACAATTCGTGAATCCAGAATCGCAACAACTCCTCGGTCTTCCTCACTTCTGATCAAACGCCCCGTCCCCTGCGCCAATAAAAGCGCCGCTCGAGGCATCGATATCTGCATGAAACCACTTCCGCCAGAAGCATCTGCTTGAGCTGATCGCGCCGCCATCACCGGTTCGTCGGGGCGCGGGAAGGGGATCCGATCGATTGCAACCAAAATGCATGAGTTACCTGGAACATCTACGCCCTGCCAGAGTGACATTGTGCCAAGCAGAATTGAAGTTTCATCTTTTGCAAATCGCTCGACAAGTGGACCCACCGCATCGCCACGTCGCTGGGTAATAATTGTGATCGGTAGCTCTTTGAGTACATCGCGAAGATGCGCATCAGCTGCCTCTACTCCGCGCCACGAACTAAAGAGAGCGAGTGTGCGACCACCCGCAGCATCAATGAGTTCGCCTAATTCGGTAAGCACTTCTTTGCTGGGACCATCGCGACCTGGCTCTGGTAAATGTTTAGGAAGATAGAGCACGCCTTGTGCAGCGAAATCAAAAGGTGACCCCACATCGAGAGTTTGAAAATTGGATGGATCAATATCGCCATCTGATTCATCGTCGTCATCTTCGTTGGCAGCACCGTGAGCAAGAAATCCGATTGACTTTGCCATCGTATCGAATCCACCGCCCACGGTAAGAGTTGCAGATGTAGCAATGACCGGCGTCTTTGTCAGCAGATTGTCTCGAAGTACTTGTGAGACTGAAAGCGGTGCTAGGTAGAGTGACGAGAAAGTTGGCTCATACCAAAGGACGTGCGATGAGCCCATCTTGAGTAATTTCGCAACGGTAGTAGTGATTTCTGTGATCGCACCTTTTACTCGGGCACGTTCGGCAATTGCATCCGGATCAATAATTGCTTCATCAGCTTTAATTGCTTCCATAATTGCAGCACCTGCTTCACGCACTTTGCGCACCGGTGATTCCAAAATACTTGGAATTTCCTCCAATCGGCCACTTGCCGCAAATTCACTCTTGACGCTATCGCCATAATCCGCCATGGCATCGTGGAAATCATCGGCCGCCTTGGTAAATACATCACTTAATTTTCCAGGCATATGTTTGCGCGCCATTGCAGCGGCACGTTGCACGCGACCCGATGTAAGTTCTTCGGTAACAGCCTGTGTCGTCCGGTCCATAAATTCATGTGCTTCATCAAGAATAACCGCATCGCGCTCTGGCAAAATTGGATGTGAATCAACGATTTCGATGGCAAGTAGCGTGTGGTTGGTGACAACAACATCAGCCAATTGCGCCTTGGCTTTCGCATTCACGGCAAAGCACTGCGATCCATATGCACAGGAATCTGCGCCAACACATTCTCGTCCTGATGTTGAATTCGCTAACCAGACGCGTCGATCGACTTCTGGGGCATCGTCGCGATCTCCCGATACACCCTTGGTCTTTGCCCACGCGATCAGCCGGGCGGCATCTTTTTCGAGATACGAAGCTTCGAGAACGAGTGCGTTATCAGGATCAACTTCTTCACTGTTCATTTTCTGTAGGCAGATGTAATTACCGACACCTTTATAGATCGCGTAGGTAATTTCTCGCCCAAGTTCCTTTTCCAGCGCTGGCACGACTGCGGGTAGATCTCGTTCTACCAGTTGACGCTGTAGGGCCAGCGTTGCCGTTGCGATCAGAACTTTTCGCCCATGCACCAGCGCTGGCACCAGATATGCAAGAGATTTTCCAGTACCGGTACCTGCTTGCACCATGAGGTGATGGCGATCGGTAAGTGCGCTAGCTACCGCCTCCGCCATTTCGATCTGACCTTTTCTAGCCGATCCACCGATTGCATCAACTGCTGCCTCAAGGGCTTTGCGAGTTGTCGCCGAAAGATCGCTCATGTTCGCACCCTAGCGAATCTTTCAACGCGCTATCTCTAGAATGTGGGCGAAAAATCATATAGGATCTCGCTTCTCGGTGGAAGAAATCAAGAGTTAAGTGGAGATGTGATGAAGAATGTAAAGCGCCAATTTCCAAAGGTGAGTGAGCTAGCGCCACTGCTTCGCTTTGCCCTCCCACAACTGCCTACCCGAAAAAATCGCTTAGCGAAGGCGTTGACGATTTGGGATCTACGTACGCTTGCTAAGCGCCGCACCCCAAAGGGCCCATTTGATTACACCGATGGCAGCGCTGAATCAGAGGTGACGCTCGGTCGCGCACGTCGTTCATATTTAGATTTGGAATTTAGACCAAATATTTTGCACAATGTAAAAGATATCGATACTAGCTGTGAGATTTTAGGTGAGAAGTTCGCACTGCCTTTTGGAATCGCGCCTACTGGCTTTACTCGCATGATGCACACAGAAGGCGAAATTGCTGGTGCTCGTGCTGCTGAAAAATTTGGGATTCCATTTTCGCTCTCAACTCTAGGAACTTCAACAGTTGAAGATGTGGTGAAGGCCGCTCCTAATGGTGTGAATTGGTTCCAGCTTTATATGTGGAAAGATCGCGAAGCAAGTATGAAATTGGTACAACGCGCTCAAGATGCAGGCATAAAACATTTAATGCTCACCGTCGATGTTCCTGCCGCTGGAGCACGACTGCGTGATGCCCGCAACGGTCTCACTGTTCCTCCACGGCTCACGATCAAAACGCTCATTGACGCTGCCCCTCGCCCTGAATGGTGGATCAATTTCTTAACGACTCCAGCAATCACCTTCGCTTCCATGTCTAATTGGGAAGGCACTGTTGCTGAGTTACTCGACTTTATGTTCGATCCCACGATCACATTTGAAGATCTCGAGTGGATTCGCGAGCAATGGGATGGAAAGTTATCGATCAAGGGAATTCAAACTGTTGAGGATGCAAAGATTGCGGCCAAGTATGGCGCTGACGCAATTATTTTATCTAACCACGGTGGGCGACAACTTGATCGAGCCCCAGTGCCGCTACACATGTTGACTGAAGTTAAAAAAGAGTTAAAAGATGATTTAGAAATTCATATCGACACTGGAATTATGCATGGAGCAGATGTCTTAGCAGCCCTTGCGCTAGGTGCTGATTTTGCATACATCGGTCGCGCTTATCTCTATGGCCTCATGGCTGGTGGTCAAGAGGGTGTCGAGCGGGTACTTACGATTATGCAATCAGAGATGGTTCGCACAATGAAACTTCTCGGAGTTAATTCACTGAAAGAGTTAGAGCCAAAACATGTTCGTCTACTCGAGACTTATGCTGGCTTAGGCCATTTACCTGAAGGGAAGTAGTCGGATGCGCATCGCTCGAATTGGAGAACTCGGCTTCGAAAAACCGGCCGTTGTTCAAGGTGAACAGTACATTCTTGTTGATTCCCTTATCTCAGATTGGTCGCGCGAAACTCTTGATGCAGGGGCTGTGGCTAAAGTGGCAGCATCTGATTTGTCGCCACTTCCGCGAGTGGCAAAAGGCTCAATTCGAATTGGTGCACCGATTAATCGTCCGACCAAAGTTATCTGTGTTGGCCTTAACTACTTAGGACACATCAAAGAGACAAATGCAGACACTCCAGCAGAACCTGTAATCTTTATGAAAGCGCCAGATAGCGTTGTTGGCCC
Organism: Candidatus Planktophila sp.; assembly: GCA_041687825.1. Lineage (GTDB taxonomy): Bacteria > Actinomycetota > Actinomycetes > Nanopelagicales > Nanopelagicaceae > Planktophila. The sequence continues at coordinate 11,064 of JBDNJI010000016.1, read as the reverse complement.
AAATGATGACATTGTAATTCCACCAAAAAGCACCGCCACAGATTACGAAGTAGAGCTCGCAATTGTGATCGGCAAGCGTGCGCTCTACCTTGATTCACCAGCCCAATCGCAGTCACACATTCTGGGTTACACGATCTCGCAGGATGTATCAGAGCGCCACTGGCAGATTGAACGTTCTGGGCAATGGGTAAAAGGAAAATCATTCCCAACGTTTAATCCGATCGGTCCCGAAATTGTTACCGGAGACGAAATCAATCCAAATAATCTTCATCTTTGGTGCAGCGTCAATGGTGTGATGAAACAAGATTCAAATACTGACGATCTTCTCTTTGGTATTGATCACATCGTCTGGTACATCAGTCAATTTATGGAACTTTTTGCTGGCGATATCATCAACTCCGGTACACCTTTTGGTGTGGGACTTGGATTTAAGCCACCGGCTTATCTCAAGGGTGGCGATCTAGTAAAGACTGGAATCGAAGGTATCGGCGAAATAACTAATAAGTGCGTGGATTACCGACCTTAATGTTTAGGAAGATCAAAGATTGCTAGCGTGCTGGTAAAGCCGCCATCAATCTGGATATCGGTGCCCGTCACAAAATCACTTGCAGCAGATGCAAAGTAAGTTGCGATACCTTCAAAGTCTGCTGGACTCCCCCATCTTCCAAGTGGTGTTCTAGAGAGTACATGTTCAGGTAAACCAGGAACTGCGCGAGTCACTGAAGTCATCTCGGTCACGATCCAACCCGGCAGAATCGTGTTTACTTGAATGTTTTGGGCACCCCATGCTGCAGCCAAACTCTTGCCGAGTTGAACTACAGCGCCTTTAGTAGCTGAGTAAATCGGTGCTACCCCAAGTCCTTGAACACTCGTGAGTGAACCAATCAAAATAATTTTTCCACGTCCACGATTGACCATATGGGGATAGACCAATTGCGAACAAGCAAAGACTGCTTTTAGGTTGACATCGATTATTTGATCAACGATGTCACCTGTGTGCTCCTCTGGTCGCATCCGGATATTGACTCCAGCGTTTGCGATCAAAATATCAATCCCACCCAGCAGATCCACCGTCTGCGCCGTGGCCTGAGCTAGCGCTATCGAATCAGTGACATCTACTTCACACGTGAAAACTTTTGCACCGAGTGCTTCAAGTTCGGCAGCAGCGCTTGCATTCTTGGTGGAATCACGGGCCCAAATAGCAATTGTGGCTCCAGCTTTTGCCAAACCGCGCGCGCATCCAAGTCCGATACCACCATTTCCACCAGTGATAACTGCGACTTTTCCGGCAAGTGAAAAGAGCGATTCATTCATATTAGAGGTCAACCGACTTTCCTTTATCCATAGAGGCATACAGTGCTTCAACCATGCGAAGCGTTCCAATATTTTCGGCAACCGATGAGCGAAGCGTTGCCCCAGTTGAAATTGACTCCATCACCGATCCCATAGTTCCAATAAATGCATCAGGAAACCAGCGAGTTGTTACCGGGTATGGCAACCAGCCATCAGTTGGTAATACTTGCGAGTTCACTTCGATTGTATCGACGCGGCCATCTGGATAGTCATAAAGAAGTCCTAAGGTTCCGCGAATTGATCCCTTATCGCCATCAATTCGATACTCGGCATAGTTATCACCACCACGATTGACATGGTTTGCATGTACTACTGATGTGACTCCGTTAGCGTAGAGCGCAGTGGAGATGGTGCGCGTTTCACCTCGAGGGAATTGGCCGGCGGTTCGACCAGCGGCACAGAAAACTGTTGTGGCATCACCCAAAAACCAGCGAATCAAATCATGATAATGAATTGAATGAAGCATTACTTCGAGTCGATCGAGATCTTTGGCCCAAGGCCAGAGCTCCCACGGTGTCATGAGATTTACGGTGATGGAAAAATTGCTGACTGTACCGATCCAACCAAGTTCTACCATTTTATGGGCAGCAGCAACTCCTTCTTCAAAGCGAAGTTGTTGATTAACTGCGGCGACAATGCCCGCATCCTCTGCTTGTGCTGCCATTGCAACGCCTGCCGCGACCGTTGTTGCAAATGGTTTTTGAGCCAAAATATGTTTCTTTGCTGCTGCGACCTGCAAAAATATCGCAGGCTGCGCATCGGCAGGTACGGCTATATCAACCACTTCAACCGAACCATCTGCCAACAGCTCCGCAAGTGTTTTATAAACAGTCAGAATCCCATGACGCTTTGCCACATCTTTAGCTTTTTCATGATCAACATCAAAAATGGCAACAACTTCTAGTCCAGCTTTTTTATATGCGGGCAAATGTGCGCCATCAACGATTCCACCAGCACCACATATTCCAATTTTTTTACGGTGTTCAGGTTTAACTTCGAGACGAACAGCATCAGCAATTACCTGAAATTGTTCAATCACGGCAACTCCTTGCCTTCATTTTTCAGGTTCTCGGCTTGCGATGTGCGATAAAGAACTGTCTGAAGATGTTCGGTGTAAAGCACTAACTCCTCATTATCGGCTCGGAAAATCTCATAACTGACTCGAAAGAGCCCCATAGTTTCGTATTTAGGAGTTTTCTCTAACAGGGTTCGCATTCCGTAAATGGTGTCACCGATAAAAGTTGGCTTGATAAATCGCAACTTATCGTAGCCATAACTAAAAGTATTGACGTTGTTATGGGCAAAGAGACCCAATCCGTAGCTAAAGACCATCGCGCCAGGGACGAGTCGCTTCTTGAAAAGCCCATGCTCACGTGCCCAAATATCATCACCGACGTATGGATGCATATCAAGAACGAGTGAATTAAAGAGCATCACTTCACCCTCAGATATGGTGCGACGAAGTGATCTATCCACTTCACCGACGGTGTAATCCTCATAAAGTTTTACATCTTGGTTCCATACTGGGACGGCATATCTCTTGCCTTCATCGGGATTCGGATTTTTCATAGTCTGTCTTACCTCTCTACCTAGATTCCAAATTCTTTACGAATATGCTCTGTATCTTCACCCACGTGAGGTGCGCCCTTGGTGTGTTTAATGGTCTTGCCATCAATTCTCATTGGTGATCGCGTAGTTGGAATCAAAACCTGAGCACCATCTTTTCCAGTTCGTTGGGTCTCTTGCTTCATATCAATTGCTGCAAAACCTTCATGTGCAACAAGTTCGGGCAAAGTTAAAACTGGCGCACACCAGATGTCTGCGGCATCGAGAATTGCTAACCAATGATCGGTGCTATTTGTGGAGAGCTGGGCGCTGAGTTTCTTCATAATCCCTTCTTGATGGCTCCACCACGATTCAGGATCTTCATACTCACTCAAATCTAAACCTAATAGAGTTCCAAGAGCAGGAATTGGTGTCATTGCGATCGCCAAATATCCATTTTCTGTTTTGTAGAGACCGTAGGGTGCTGGTAAAAATGCATGCGCCGAATTTCCGGCACCGCGATTTACTACAACGTTTGGATCAAAGAGATTTGCTGAAATTAATTCAAATTGCAGATCCAGCATTGACTCCAGCAGGCTAGATTCAATGAGTCCACCTTTACCTGTGCGTTCACGACGAAGAAGTAGTGCAATCACACCACTTGCTACATGAGTCGATGTAAAGATATCTGCGACCGCTAGCCCCACTGGGATCGGTGGATCACCGGCGCGGCCATTAAGCCATGGAAGCCCCGAGATCGACTGCGCTAATAGATCTTGTCCAGGTCGATCTTTAAACGGACCCTCGGCACCGTATCCAGTTGCACTGGCATAGACAATCCGTGGGTTAATTTTCTTTACCTCTTCATAACCAAGACCCAGTCGCTCAATTACACCGGGACGAAAGTTTTGAATAATGACATCTGCCTGCTTGATTAGTTCACGCACTTCCCTCAGTGCATCCGAACTCTTCAAATCTGCGGCAAAGCTCTCTTTGTTGCGATTCATAATATGGAACGAGAGCGTATCTCCATCTTTTTCGAGACCGGCGAAGGCAAGGGTGCGCCCAATATCGCCAGTACCAGGTCGCTCAATTTTGATCACTCGTGCGCCTAAATCTGCCAACCGCATCGCAGCAACGGGGCCAGCTAAGAACTGTGAAAAATCAAGCACCAAGATTCCATTAAGTGGAAGGTCAGCTTTATCGAGAGAGTTAGTCGACATGGAATACCTCAGGAATCGTCGCCCACCACTGACCATCGGCACGATCATTTACTGGGCGTTGCAGCGGCATGCAGACATCCCACCACTCTTGCGTCTTTGGATCAGCAGCCATCTTTGCCATATCGCCATCGAAGTCACTTCCAACATATTCAAAATAGGAAAAGAGCAGTTCACCGTAGCGATAAATCGAGTAATTTTGAATATTTACCTCAGCAATTTTTGCAAGAACTTCTGGCCAGACGTCAGCATGAAGGCGCTCATACTCCTCTCGATTTTCGTAAGGCATTCCAATCACTGATGCATACCGTTGCATAGTCACTTCTCCAGTTTCTTTGCTAGAAATTACAGGTTGTAAAACGCTTTTGCGGTCTTGTGGCGTAAAAATGCTTGTTCTTCGGCACTATATCCTTTTATGACTTCAACTTGTGCTTTCCAAATTTCAACATAGGTATTACCAAGTGTGATAACCGGCCAGTCTCCACCCATCATGATTCGATCAGCACCATAAGTCTTAAGCATGAAATCAACATATGGTTGCCAATGCGCAACGGTCCAGTTTGCAAGATCTGATGCTGTATTAAGACCAGAGAGCTTGGCGTAGACATTTGAGAATTGTGCAATCTCTGCCATGGATGAGGCCCAGGGCTCCATACCTTTCTCGGCAATTGGAGGTTTTGCGAAATGATCCACCACAATTTTTAGCTTTGGGAATTTCTTCGCCATCGTGACGATATTTTTCGTATGCTCAGGTTTAATTGAGACATAATCAAGGGTAAGTCCAGCTTTTTCAATGTAGCCGAGTGTTTCTAAAACTGCTGGTCTTAATATCCACGCATCATCTGATTCATAACGAGGATTTGAATAGTCGTGAGTGAGATTTCGTACTCCTTTGAAGTATTTATTCTTTCCAAGAATTTCTAAAGCGGTACGTGCCTCATTTGGTCGATCGAAAGGAACCCAGCCGACAACTCCTTGCACAAAATCAGAATGGGTTGCTACATCGAGCATATAAAAAGTATCGTCATATGTATCTGCTGCCTGAACTAATACCGAACTTGTGACCCCAGAGGCGGGAATTTCAGGGGCCAGACGCTCAGGGGTGAAGTCATCAAAGAGTGGACCATAAGCCGGCAAAATCCAGCTATATTCGCGCTCACTCATAACCCACAGATGTTGATGTGTATCTATAAGTTCATCTGACATTTCCAGCTCCCTTTACTTTGCTATTGATTTTCTTTTACTACAGAACGCCGTAAGCGTTCCACACTTCTCGAACGCTCTTGCCTGCGAGTAAATCTTGCAAAACAGTTTTCTCGGTTGCAGCCCGAGCATTTGCAAGTTCAGTCACCTTCTCGAGGTGTGCCTGCGGCACGACAACTACTCCATCTGCATCTGCAATAACCCCATCACCAGGATGAATTTCGACGCCACCACAGATGATGAGAATTCGAGAAGCTACGAGTTTCATACGACCTTTGTAATCATAAGGAAGAGTTCCATTTCCAAAGGCAGCGAAATCAAGTCCAACTACTTGTTCGGTATCTCGCAAAGGGCCATCTGCTACTACCCCTGTTCCGCCGCGACCCTTTGCCGCTGCTGAGAAAAGTTCGCCCCAGAATGCCGAAAGTAGCGTGCCGCCAGTTGAAATCACAACAACCTCACCTGGCGCTAGCGAATCAAGAAAATCAATTGCATCACCATAGGGATCTTTGAGATCGTACTCACTCTCCGGGACGAATTGCATTGTGGCTGCAATTCCGACTGCTCGCATCCCAGGTCGCAGCGCCTTCACATTAGAATCCATAGCATTGTGGCGAATACCAACAACATCGAGTGAATCAGAGATCATGGCGCTGCGAACACGAGAATCTAAATTCCACATGGTCATTTCTTCCGCACCATATAAACGTGAACGAAGGCAATTACTGTTTCGCCACGTTGATTCGTCACACTTACTTGCTCATCCACAATCCCGTATTCATCTGGCTTCTTGGCATGATCCTTCTTGGATGCGATCGTTGCCTTGGATGTAATTGTGTCCCCAATAAATACTGGAGAAATAAATCGAACTCGATCATAGCCATAACTAAACGCTGCTTCATTGATTTCACCAGCCAGTGCTCCAACGGCTACAGAGAGAATAAGAGTTCCGTGAGCAACGCGTTGACCAAATTCTTGCGTCTTGCACCATTCGGCATCCATATGATGAGGGTAGAAATCACCAGTCTGACCTGCGTGTAAGACAATATCAGCCTCAGTAATCGTGCGCCCCATACTTATGCGCTCTGATTCCAAGACGTACTCATCAAAATATTGATGCACGACTTACTCCTTGACGTATTTCTCATACATAGATGCGATCTCTTCGACATCTTTTTTTGAAACCTGTTTGTGAACTAGTGCGCTGTGAATTACTAAAGAGCTCTGATACTGAACATCGGGCCACCCGAGCACGCGTGGTCGAACCCATGCACCCTCAAGCGTACGCAGAGTATTTCTAAAGAAATTGCTGCTTACCCCGTTGAGTGAATTATCTTTCCACGCCAGCAGATTTCCTGGCTGTCCCCCGTTATGTCCATATGTTGTTGCTTGAATTTCTGGCGAAGATAAGAGGATGGCTGCCTTGGCTGCTGCCTGCTTGTTGGCGCTCCCTGATGAGACAGAGATTCCAGCTCCACCCAGTTGGGAACCAGTTGCTCGTCCATCAAAGGATGGAACGTCATCATAGGCAAGAATATTTTTTCTAAATCCAGCGCGAGAGTAGTTGCTGTATCCATACATGCAGACTCCGTAGGTAAAGTCATCACTACCGCTTAGGACCTCAGCAATTTCAATCGGATTACTCTTTGCACAAAACTCTGGCACAAGTGTCGCAAGTTCAACCATGAATTCAAGAACTTCAAACGCCACCTCTTGATTGATATAGGTTAAATTGCCAGTAATCGGTGAACCTTTCTGCGCCATCAAAGTCGCAAAGGTGCTGAAGGCGTCCACAGGCTTGTGAGCCCACAATAGTTGCCCTGATTTTGCAATCTCAAAGACCTCAGACCAAAAAACCGGAGATCGATCCGTCCTATCTGGTCGAAATGCACTCACCTGCGCCGCTGTATCGATAGCTAGTGACCAATGTTTTCCTTGGTACAAATATGAGTTGTGTGATCGCCCCACGCTTGTTGATTTCAGATGGTGCATTTCATCTTGTGTTGCAAGATCTTCATAGGCAACTACCGCCTGTGCATGAACGGCATCAGGTACGTGAGGGTGATCAATCACCATCAGATCATAATTTTCGTAAAACTCAGATATATGTTGGTCACCGAAGGCTAAGAGTGAGCGGGCATCCCAGGTAATGGAAATACCACACTTTTCAATAAGCAGATCATTCGATTTTACCAGGCATTCAAGACCACGCTCGTGATCCCACGTCATCCCTTTGAGTTCTATTAACGACATTACTTACCTACGACTCGTAAAATATTGTCAGCAAACCAATCACGAACTGCTATTCCCTCATCAATATACTTTCCATAATTGAAAAATCCATGAATCATGCCAGGGCAATCTTTATAAACGACATCATTTCCAGCAATTTTCAACTTTTCAAAATATGAAATTCCATCACTACGTAAAACATCGTACTCAGCAGTGATCATAATCGTTGGCGGTAATCCTGTTAGAGATTGCGCACTATGTGGAACTGCATACGGATTGGCTCTATCGGCAACCCCATTGAGATACATATCCCAAAGCCACTTCATACCAGGTTGTGTAAGTCCATATCCTTGTGCATTTGGAACATCAGGTGAATCAACAAACTCGGGACCATTGCAGGGATAAACCAGCCATTGGTATGCTAATGTAATTTTTCTACGATCTCGTGCAGCCAGTGCTACCGCTGACGCAAGATTGCCACCTGCACTATCTCCGCCTACACCGAGGCGATCAATATCGATTCCTAGGCGATCTGCATTTGCAATCGTCCACTCAAGTCCTTCATAACAATCGTTAAATGGAATCGGGAATTTATGTTCTGGTGCCTTTTGGTAATTCACGGAGACAATGACGGAGTTAGTTTTTAGCGCCATCGATGCCATCTGGGCGTGATACTTTCCAATGTAATTAATGACCCAGCCACCACCATGAAAATAAACTAGCCCTGCCCGCTTGGCATTTGATGTAGCTGGTGGTGTGTAAATTGCAACAGCAATGTCAGCCGTTGAACTCGTAAAGAATTCAATTGCTATATCTACACGTGGATCTAACTCTCCCCCAAGATCAGGTTCAGCATGAGAATATCCGCGCGCTACCGTCGCACCCATCACACTTAAATCTGGAAGATTTGCGGCCTTGCCGCGCTCGAGGAAAGCAGAAGCTTGCGAGTTAAGTGTCATGAAAATACTATAGGATAATTATTGAACGCTGGCAAGGTCTTCCCAAACTTTATTTGGAATTGTTTTATCGAATTCCAAAATATTGCTTTCAACTTCGGCAACGCTTCGGCATCCAACCAACACTGATTTAACAGCAGGATGCTGGAGTGGGAATTGCATCGCAGCGGCGGTGAGCGAAACCCCGTGACTTTCAAGGACATCACGAATGCGTACCGCCCGCGCTAAAAGTTCATCCGATGCTGGCACATAATCAAATGTTGCCCCTTTGACTGGATTGGCTAAAATCCCTGAGTTAAAAACACCCGCTGCGATGATGTCAACGTTGCGTTCCAGAGCAATCGGTAATAATTCTTTTGCAGCTCCTTGGTCGAGCAGTGAATAACGGCCAGCTATCAGCACAAGATCAATATCAGTCTCTTTAATCACCCGAGTAGGAGTCTCGCATTGGTTCATACCAATTCCGATCGCTTTAATGATTCCTTCACTGCGCATTTTAGCTAACTCAGGGAAGGCCTCAAAAATTGCTTCATCTGGATTGGCATCGGGATCGTGAATAAATAAAATTTCGACGCTATCTAGACCTAATCTCTCCAGCGAACTTTCCAAACTTGCCCGAACTCCATGTGCGCTGTAATCAAATTTACGTTCCACTGTGTTATCTGCATCGATAAAGAAGTCATCAATATCAGTTGTCGATGGGACAAGTAGCCGCCCAATCTTTGTTGAGATTACAAAAGATGAACGTGGCAACTCTTTCAGTGCGGCTCCAATACGGCGCTCTGAGGTTCCCTTTCCATAATGTGGTGCGGTATCAATGAAATTGATTCCAGCATCAAGACAGGCGTGAATTGTTTTGGTGCACTCTTGATCGCTCACTGATTTGTAGAGGCCACCGATAGCAGCAGTACCAAGTCCAAGTCGCGAAATCTGTACACCGGTACGAAGTGTGACCAGATCATTGTGCTTCATCAGGCACTTCCGGTTGTGGCATGCCCGCTGACGGCAGCGCGACCTGCCTCAAGTCGGGCTACCGGCACACGAAATGGAGAACATGAGACGTAGTCGAGGCCAACATTATGGAAAAAATCAATACTGCGTGGATCGCCACCGTGCTCACCGCAGATTCCCAACTTCATATTAGGAGCGACTCCGCGGATCTCGTCGCAAGCAATTTTAACCAATAAACCAACGCCATCTTCGTCAAGTGATTCAAAGGGGCTAAATGGAAGCAACTCAAGATCTAAGTAGCGAGGCAGAAATGATGACTCCACATCATCTCGACTAAATGCCCACGTCAACTGTGTCAGGTCATTAGTTCCAAAGGAGAAAAAGTCAGAATAGTCGGAGAGTTTTGCGGCAGTGATTGCTGCACGTGGAGTTTCAATCATGCTGCCGATACTGATGTGCATCTCTTCCCCAGCGATAAGCAAAACTCGCTCAACTTCGCGTTCGAGTGATGATCTAAAGTAGAGAAGTTCACGTTGTGAGGCAACGAGTGGAATCATAATCTCTGGTTGTGGGTCATATCCCTGCTTACGGACATGCAACGCAGCACGAGTGAGTGCACGTACTTGCATTGAGAATAGATCCGGAATTAATACACCAAGACGTACTCCACGAAGACCCATCATTGGATTCGATTCATGTAGGCGATTTACCGCCCGACTCAGTGCCAATTTTCGCTCATCAACTTCTTCGCCACGCTCTGCCGCTAGCGCTAGCTCTACAGCCAAACTCGCTTGGTCGGTAAGAAATTCATGTAAAGGAGGATCAAGTAATCGAACGGTCACAGGTAGGCCGCTCATCGCTCGCAAGATTCCTACAAAATCTCCGAACTGCAACATCTCCATCTCTGCCAATACTTCTGTTCGCTCTTCGTCGGTAGTTGCAAGTACAAGGGTCTCGACAAGTACTCGACGTTCGCCAAGGAACATGTGCTCGGTACGAGTGAGGCCAATTCCCTGAGCTCCCATACGTCGTGCGATCTCTGCATCCTCTGGCGTATCTGCATTTGCCCGAACTGACATTCTGCGCACGCTATCGGCATGGGAGATAATCCGATGAATACTTTTAATCAACGGTGATGAAGTTGGTGCACCTGGATCAACAATCCCCTGCACGTACTCGGTCACAACGCTTGGCACAACGGCGACGGCACCTAAAAATACAGCCCCTGTCGTTCCATCAATTGAAATGAGATCACCCTCGCGGACAGTGACATCACCGCAAGTAAAATATTTTTCATCAACGAAAACTTCGATGCTTTCAGTTCCGCAGACTGCTGGGCGTCCCATTCCACGAGCAACAACAGCAGCGTGTGAAGTCTTGCCTCCGCGGGCGGTCAAAATACCTTGCGCTGCAACCATTCCAACCAAGTCATCAGGGTTTGTCTCTCGACGTACCAGAATTACTTTTTGACCCCCAAGGGCAAGGTCTGCCGCATCGCGCGGATCAAATACCACTGTTCCGACCGCTGCCCCTGGTGATGCTGCAATTCCTCGGGTGAGTTCACTTGGTGCACTCGCCTTATCAAATTGTGGAAACATCAGTTG
>JBDNJI010000015.1:0-8698 GCA_041687825.1 Candidatus Planktophila sp. | reverse complement strand
TCTCGAAGCCTACCTTGTGATCTAGTTGAAATTTCAACGACCGTGAGAAATGCTCGCACCATCACGACAGCAGCTCTCTTGTTTCTAACCAAACAAAAACCCCTGAACAGAATATGGTCAGGGGTTTTGCCTTTAATTTTTACGAGCAACCAGATGTGTTTCCACAACCTTCGCATACATAGCATGCACCCGACATACGCATCTTGACTCCACATGTCATACATAAAGGTGCATCAGATTTGATTCCGGTCATCGCTTCGAATAGTTCACTCGATGATCCGATCTGCGGTGCTGCTGCGATTGCGATCTCGACTGCCTTCGCAGCTACTGGTATAACTGGTGCAAGAGTTTCGAGCGTTGCTTCTTCACTGTACTCACCTGTCTCGAGTGCACGCGTGCGCTCTGCTGATGTGTAGAGACCAAAAGCTGAACGCTCTTCAAATGGCAGGTAATCAAGTGCAAGGCGACGGAAGATGTAATCCATCATTGACTGTGCCATGCGAATATCTTGATCATCTGTCATGCCAGCTGGCTCGAAGCGAAGGTTTGTGAACTTCTCAACGAATGTCTGGAGTGGAACTCCGTACTGGAGACCAATTGAGACCGCAATCGAGAACGCATCCATGACGCCAGCAAGAGTTGAACCTTGCTTTCCTAGCTTCAAGAAAACTTCACCAAGAGCGCCATCGGCATAAGCACCTGAGGTCATATATCCCTCAGCGCCTCCTACGCTAAATGATGTTGTCGTTGATGGACGTGACTTTGGAAGACGCTTACGCACTGGAGTTGCGACAGCTTCAACTGGAGCATCCTTCTTCTTCGCCTTTCCATCAGAGAGCGGCTGACCGACTTTACAGTTGTCACGGTAGACAGCAAGTGCCTTGAGTCCGTACTTCCAACCTTCGTAGTAGACCTCTTCTACCTCTTCAACTGTTGCATCTTCTGGCAAGTTAACAGTCTTTGAGATTGCACCTGAAAGGAATGGCTGACATGCCGCCATCATGCGCACGTGGCCCATCGGAGCAATTGAACGTGCACCAAGTGCACAATCAAATACGTCATAGTGCTCAACTTTGAGGCCTGGGGCATCGATGACATGTCCATTTGCTGCGATGAACTCAACAATCGCCTCAACAGTCTCTTCTGTGTAACCAAGTTTACGCAGTGCTTGTGGAACTGTCTGGTTAACGATCTGCATTGAACCGCCACCGACAAGCTTTTTAAACTTAACGAGTGAGAAATCAGGCTCGATACCGGTGGTATCGCAATCCATCATCAAACCAATTGTTCCGGTTGGAGCAAGAACTGAAATCTGCGCGTTCCGCCATCCATTTTTATCTCCGGTTGCAAGACATGAATCCCACGCCTTGTTCGCTTCGGCCCAGACATCAATATCAAGTGTTGTCTCTTGCTTTGCAGCCGATGATGCTGCTGCATGTTTGCGCATCACACGTGAGTGAGCTGATGCATTCCGCGCATAACCTTCGTAAGGTCCAACGATTCCAGCAAGTTCTGCTGAACGCTTGTAAGTGATACCAGTCATCAACGATGTGATGGAGCCAGCAAGTGCACGGCCACCCTCTGAGTCATATGCCAAACCTGAAGCCATGAGAAGCGCACCAAGATTTGCGTATCCGATTCCGAGTTGACGATATGAACGAGTTGTCTCACCGATTGCAATAGTTGGGAAATCTGCGAAACAGATTGAGATATCCATCGCGGTGATGATCATCTCTGCAGCTTTACCGAATGTCTTTGCATCAAATGAACCATCTGCCTTGAGGAACTTCATCAAGTTTAGTGATGCCAAATTACATGATGAGTTATCAAGTGACATGTACTCAGAGCAAGGGTTTGACGCATTAATGCGACCCGTCTCTGGGTTTGTATGCCAATCGTTGATGGTGTCGTCATATTGAATTCCTGGATCAGCACATGCCCATGCAGCTTCTGCCATTTTACGGAAGAGCCCACGGGCATCTGTTGTCTCTATAATTTCGCCAGTTGCGCGAGCGGTGAGTCCAAAGCTTTCGCCCTTTTCGTATGCCTTCATGAATTCGTCGCTTACGCGTACTGAGTTATTTGCATTCTGGTACTGAACACTGATGATGTCTTTTCCACCAAGGTCCATATCAAAACCTGCATCACGAAGTGCGCGGATTTTGTCTTCTTCTGAAACCTTAGTCTGAATAAATTCTTCGATATCTGGGTGATCTACATCAAGGACAACCATCTTTGCAGCGCGACGGGTTGCGCCGCCAGATTTGATTGTTCCAGCAGATGCATCTGCACCACGCATAAATGAAACTGGGCCAGAGGCTGTTCCACCTGATTTGAGAAGTTCTTTCGACGAACGAATACGTGACAAGTTAAGTCCGGCGCCAGAGCCACCCTTAAAAATCATTCCTTCTTCGCGATACCAATTAAGAATTGAATCCATTGTGTCATCGACAGACAAGATAAAGCAGGCACTTACTTGCTGCGGAGCTGCTGTACCAACGTTGAACCAGACCGGTGAGTTAAATGAGAATATCTGGTGAAGCAACATATGAGTGAGTTCGTGTTCGAAAATTTCTGCATCGTTATCCGTTGCAAAGTATCCGAAAGATTTTCCGGCCTTTACATAGGTAAGCACAACGCGATCGATAACTTGCTTAAGTGACCATTCGCGATTTTCGGCACCAACTGCGCCACGGAAATATTTGGTCGATACGATTGTTGAAGCATTGACTGACCAGAAATCTGGGTACTCAACACCACGTTGTTCAAATACTGTCTCACCGGTTTTCCAGTTTGACTGTAGAACATCACGCCGCTCCCAATTAACTTCGTCATATGGGTGTACGCCTTCATTGGTGTAGATGCGGCTGACCGTGAGGCCCTTGGCGCCTTTGAGTCGAGTTCCGCTAGTTGGGCGATTGATTACCGTATCTGACATATTTTTATCCCCATCTTCTCATTACTAAACTTTTATTTAGTAATTTGTTAATTTTTTACTTCTCTCTTGCCTATTCACTTTTATTTTTAGCACGCTCTCCTAAGAGCTCTTTACGGTTTCTCTTTCGCAGATGTCTGCAAGTTCAAATTTTTACCATCGGAGGAAGAGGTCGAACTACTTGCTACTTTTGTACCTGAAGGCAGAGCGCGCAGAAGTGCGATCTCACCTTCAAAATCTTCAAGGGATGCAAAGTTGCGGTAAACCGAGGCATATCGCAGATAGGCCACCTCATCGAGTTCGCGCAGTGGAGCTAGGATCGCCATTCCAACTTCCTGGGCTTCGATCTCGGCCTGACCTGTCGAGCGAAGAGTCTCTTCAACTCGTTGGGCCAACAAAACCAAATCATCTTCATTTACTGGGCGACCTTGACAGGCTTTGCGGACACCGACCAAAACTTTTTCGCGACTAAATGGCTCAGTCGCACCACTTCGTTTAATGATGTTAAGAAGGGCTACCTCTTGCGTTGAAAAACGCTGGCCGCACTCCGGGCACTCACGGCGACGACGAATTTGGGTGCCATCTTCTACCGGGCGGGAGTCAACGACGCGAGAATCATCATGTCGGCAGAATGGACAGATCATTGGCCTCTCTCCCTTCGAAATACTGCTCAATACCTAACGTAGGGTGTTTCAGCGGATTAGTAAACTTCCCTTAAAACACTACTTATGGAAGTTTTTACCACTTTGACCCCTACATATAGTATGAACTATAAAGCATTTCTTGAGAGTTAGTGTAATGGCGAGCGCGACACGCCTTGCGCTTGCTCTATCGAGTCAGCGGAATGCGAAGGCGCTGTCCGGCCTCAACGTCAGGTGTAGCAAGTGAGTTAATGGAGATGATCTCGCTAATGAGCTCGCGAGTATCGCCGCCCTGACCCAATCGACCGGCCAGTGACCAGAGGCTCTCACCTGGCGCGACCACGATGGTGATAAATGAGTCAGCCTTCGAGTTGGTATTGGCTTGAACCTCCGCTCCTGCCTGAAATCCGAAGACGGCCAACATGACAACCGCAAGAGAAAGAACCACAAGTGTGCGAGCTAGTCGACCGCCGCGATTTAATTGATAGCCGGAAGGAGTGGTCGTAGCTGCCAAAAAACCTTGATTTATAAGGGTTTTAGAGGCCGTAGCTGAGAAGTTCGCATTGCTGATTGCCACACGGTTAACGGTTACTGTGCTCATGGTCTTTACTCCTGCGATACAACCTTGGGGAAGGTTTTCGAACACTTGTTCGATAAGATAAAGATAGCCCACCCCACTGACATCTGCAAGATATTTTCGAACAGATGTTTGAATTTTCTTCCGATCTGCCCTACCCTTCTCGTATGGCTAAAAAGCAGACTCCCCTCAAGGCAGCCGGTGAACTCACCGCTCGCCAGATCACAATCCTTGATTTCATCAAATCCTCATCCGAATCCCATGGGTATGCCCCTTCCATGCGTGAGATCGGCGATGCGGCAGGCCTTGCCTCCCCCGCCTCGGTCAAATATCAGCTCGATATCCTCGAGGAGAAGGGCTTCATCCGTCGCGATGAAAACCGTGGTCGCGCTATGGAAGTTGTTCTCCCTGAATCAATGGTCGGTGCCAGCGCCCCCACCGATAAGACGCGCTTTATTCCACTCGTCGGTCGCATTGCAGCCGGTGGTCCAATTACTGCAGAACAAGATGTGGAAGAGATTGTTCCACTTCCAGAATCACTCGTTGGCTCTGGCGATCTCTTCATGCTCAAAGTTGTCGGTGACTCAATGATTAACGCCGCAATATGCGATGGTGACTTTGTGGTTATCCGCTCTCAGAAGGATTGCAACAAGGGTGAGATCGTTGCCGCAATGATTGATGGCGAAGCAACGGTAAAAACATTCTCACGTAAAGATGGCCACATCTGGTTGCTTCCAGCAAACGATGACTTCGCGCCGATCAATGGAGATAACTGCGAGATCTTAGGCAAGGTCACCGCAGTACTTCGTTCAATTAATTAAACGCTACTTTCTATTCTCCAGATTTTTTAATAAGTCGGCAATTTCATCAGCCACTAGCCGAAGCTGGGCTACTTCTTCAAGAGCGGCTTCATGGGTTTCCGCAATCTGTTTTGACATCACTATTGCACCCCTACGCTGTCCGACCATGATGATTAAGAGCAAAACCAACTGTAGAAATGTCTGAGCGATCCAGGTGATTATGAGAAGAACTTTACCTGATGAGAGCGCTGCTGGAAGTGAAATAAGTGCGATCGCCGTGAAGGCAATAAGATCTGCCTATGAGCACTCTCTTTTCCCCGTTGAAAATTCGTGGGATCGAATTTAGTAATCGTGTATGGGTCTCCCCTATGTGCCAGTACATGGCTAACGATGGCGTAGTTACTCCTTGGCATGATGTCCATATTGGTGCCTTCGCAACAGGTGCACCGGGGATGATTATGGTTGAAGCAACTGCTGTTGTTTCGGAAGGTCGGATTTCAATCGGCTGTCCATCTATTGAAGATGATCACCATGCCCAGGCTTTCAAACCTATGATCGATTTCGCACATCAGTACGGTGTGAAGATGGGCATTCAATTGGCTCATGCTGGTCGTAAAGCTTCAATGATGCGTCCGTGGGATGACCACCGGTTGGCGAGTATTGAAGATGGTGGCTGGCAGATTATTTCCTCGTCCCCTATGGCCTTTGAGGGTTATCCAGTCCCACGTGAAATTAGCGTTGATGAGATCGCTACTTTGGTAAGTGATTTTGCTGCCGCCGCTAAGCGCTCAGTAGATGTTGGCTTTGATGTAATTGAAATACATGCAGCCCACGGTTACCTATTGCATCAGTTCTATTCACCGCTGATGAACCAACGCATTGATAATTACGGTGGAAGCTTTGAAAATCGCACGAGATTTTTAATGGAAGTCTGCGTTGCTGTCCGAAAAGTTATTCCGGAAAGTACTCCACTCTTTGTCCGTATCTCCGCCACAGATTGGGCCGATGGAGGATGGAATCTGATTGATTCAGTCGAGCTATGTTCAGCGCTCAAGGGTGTTGGTGTAGATCTAATCGATGTATCAAGTGGTGGAGCAATTCACAACGCCAAGATTGAAGTAAAGCCTGGCTTCCAAGTTCCGTTTGCAACTGCAATTAAAACTGAGGCTGGAATACCAACAGCTGCGGTTGGTTTGATTACAGAGGCGGCCCAAGCAGAGCACATCGTGACTACAGGTGAAGCAGATGCTGTCTTTCTTGCTCGAGCTATGTTGCGAAATCCTCGGTGGGCAATGGCAGCCGCCGAAGAACTCGGTGTGCGCATTGATTGGCCACTTCCGCTTGATCGCGGACGCACAATTTAACCGCCCCGCTTACACCGCTCTGAACAATACTTTACCTGCTCCCAATCTCGCGCCCATTTCTTGCGCCACTCAAATTCAAGATTGCATCGCTGGCATGCCTTTGGTGCAAAACCATTCTTTATCTTTGCTTTCACGGAGTTAGCGGACCAAGTAAATAATTGGAAAGTCTCGAGGCTGGATTACTCTGCCCACGATGCTGAGCATTAAATTCACTTGTTCCATCTGTCCCACACAATGCACGGATGAAACCTTGGCCACCGGGATGAATAGAAATCCATGCAGTCAGGTCATAAACGTTTCCACTAATCGCACTCCAGCACTTTGCTGACGTTGCGTTAGCTTTCACATCATTGATTGTGTAGCCACTCTTAGCCACCGTAGGTGTTGGAGTCGGAGTAGCTGACTTAGTGGCCGTAGGTGTTGGAGTTGGAGTTGCTGACTTGGTGGCCGTAGGTGTTGGAGTTGGAGTAGCTGACTTGGTGGCCGTAGGTGTTGGAGTTGGAGTTGCTGTCGGGGTTATCCCTCGCGAAACTTCGCCCAGAATTTCTTTCTCACCAAATGCAACGGTGATCGCAGATTTTCCACGAGATGTAATAAGGACGCTGTAAGTACCGGTCTGCGCTGGTGCGCTGTATCGCGCTAAATAAAGATAATTAGTACTCGAATACGGTTCAAAGAATTTCGTGCGTTCAGTAATTTTAATTGAGACTTTGCTGCCATCTGGAGCGGTAATTGTGACAAGTGGTAACTGCCCAACCTTGAGCCCATTTTCAGGCTTCTTATCAAGGATCAAATACTGCGCTGAAACCACGTCACCAAATTTTAGGTTTGCGCGAAAGCCCCTCTTCTCTCCCGCCTTATTAAAAGATGCACGCACCGCAAAAGAAACTGTGCCATCAACTAACAACGGTCCGCGGGCTGCAGTCGTATCAGTTGCAAGTAGAGCTACCGGTTGATGGGCTGATGCTGGGGAGATACCGAAGAGGCTGAGCGCAATCGCGGTGATGAGAATTTTTCGCATGGGAAAAGGGTACAAGGGAAAGATTGATCGAGTCTGTTGAATTTACCTGTCACCATCAAAATTAAGGAAGTCCACAGAGAATCTAGGCGTTCAATTTTTTGAGTCTGGCCATCAGTCCGTCGTAACCTGGTTCGCGAGAAAGAATTTTCTCTAAATCCTTTTTCGCCATCGCTTTTTTGCCCATGCGCTCATATGAGTAAGCGCGCTCCCACAAACCCCGATTGAGAATTTCTTCAGAGCGATCTTTCTTAGCGATGGCCTGCTTAAAACATTCAAGTGAAGCATCAAAGAATTCTTGCTCTCGGAACGCGATCCCCCTGAGAATCAGAAGCACCGCTGTTGCATCATCTTCGTTTTCAATATCTTCAGTCGTCGCGATTGCATCCTCAAATCTAAGCAGCGCAATCTCTAAATCGGCGACCGCAATCGCCGTCAGCTGGTCGGGAGATAGCATCTCTACAACTTCTAACGATTCTTCATATTTCTTCTGTATCTGTAAAATTTCAGAATATAAAAATCCAAGCGCTTTCATATTGAAGCGTTCGTTCGAGTAAATTCCTGGTGTGATTTGCACTGCCGGAATCACACTCGGGAAATATTTACGCACGAGCTTATGTGAAAACAACTCTTCCCGCTTAGGCCATAAATCATCCGCTAATCTAAAAGCCTCGTCCGAAAGTTTGCTATTGGTAGAGCCATGCAACACTTGAACTGCTTGCATAGCCAATGCCAGTTCTGGAAAATTCGTTGCCACAGCTTTCGTTTTCTCAAAAACAATCGCAGGAGGATTTGCATCGGTATCTACGTAAATGTCATAGAAAAGAGCGCTCAAGGCTTTCTCTGCCTTACCGGAGAAGAAGGTTGCCTTCGCAGGTTCAGGACGAGGACCGACCGGCTGCGCTATTCCAGGGAGATCTTCTACGTAAACTTCGTCGTCGACAATTGATTCCTCGGTTCGACCACCGGACTGCTTTCGCTTTCGCAGTGAAGTGCTTTCAGTCCAATAGAGACCACTGCCTGGGATTCCTGCCGATGTAGTGACACGACCAGATGAATTTAAACTTATGCGTGAACCAGGCACGCCAGCAGAGATTCCGATAGAGCGCTTGCCAAAGGTCAGTCGAATCCCAGGGGCAATTTTCATAGATTTGCGGAATCGAAAACCCATCAGTACTCACGCTCCTTCCGCCATTTACTTAAAGATGTAGATGAGAGATTACCTCTATATCTGTGGATTTCCGACAGGCTGCTGCTCTGGAACGACGTAGAATTTACTCAGTAGATAATGTTTAGAGAGAAGGCCGACAATGTCATACACAAACGATCCAATAGTCCCGCCAGTGAATTTCAATACTGAATT
>JBDNJI010000014.1:0-14389 GCA_041687825.1 Candidatus Planktophila sp. | reverse complement strand
TCACAAGGCGCAAAGATTATTGTTTCCATCGCCGGTGAGACAGCCGATGAGTATGCAATGTTGGCGCGCAAGGTTCGCTCAGTACCAGGGATTAGTGCGATTGAAGTGAATATCTCTTGTCCTAATGTCGAAAATCGTGGCTTAGTCTTTGCATGCGATCCAGATTCCTCGGCCCGAACAATTGATGGAGTTCGAAAAATTATCGGTGGCGAGATTCCGATCTTGGCCAAGCTCACACCAGATGTCACTGACATTACAGCGATTGCCCGAACAGTTGTCGATGCAGGAGCAGATGGTCTCTCACTCATCAACACAGTGCTTGGCATGGTAATTAATATTGATTCAATGAAGCCACATCTCGGTGGGAAAACTGGTGGACTCTCCGGTCCAGCAATTAGACCAGTTGCAGTGCGTGCCATTTACCAAGTACATGCCGCAATGCCACATGTTCCAATCCTAGGAATGGGTGGTGTCACAAGTGGTCGTGATGCGCTCGAACTTATTCTTGCTGGCGCATCAGCGGTGTCAGTGGGAACTGCGAGTTTTGGTGACCCAACTGCTATCCCGCGGATTCAGGGAGAACTTGCTAGTTTGTTGGCGGCTAAGGGATTCGCCTCGGTTAAAGATGCAGTGGGATATGCACACCGTGGCGAAGTAAGCACAACATGAGTTCTCAGATCATTCTGGCAGTTGATACATCCGATTTCGATACCGCAAGAGGATGGATAGAGTGCACTCGCGAAAATATTGACGTGTACAAACTTGGATTAGAGTTTTTTCTTACCTTTGGAAGTCAGGGGATATCGAAGATCTCGCAGGAATTCGAAGTTGATATTTTCCTAGATCTGAAATTGCATGACATTCCAAATACCGTAAAGAAGTCCACCGAAGTCGTTGCTTCCCTTAATCCAAAGTTCCTCACGGTTCATGCAAGTGGTGGTAGTGCGATGATCGCTGCTGCGGTAAGTGCTGTATCGAACACATCAATTACTGCGGTAACAATTTTGACATCGCTTTCTGCGTCAGAGTTGGCCGAGATTGGCTATCGAAACGGACCGCTTGAAAGTGCAGTCGCACTGGCGAAATTGGCGGTCGCAGCTGGTGCCACATCAATTGTCTGTTCTCCACATGAGATCGCTGAGATTCGAGATGTTGTTGGTGGTGATATAAAAATTATTACTCCAGGTGTGCGGCCGGCCATTGATCCAGATTCAGCACTTACCGCCCAAAAAGATGATCAGATGCGCACTATGACTCCAAAAGAAGCGATACATCTAGGTGCGAGTTATGTAGTTGTAGGTAGACCTATATCTTCGGTTTGGGAGCGTGGCGCTCTTGCGATGGGTGCAGCCGCAGCGAAGATTGCTGATGACATTCGCAATTAGCGATCAGCCCACGTAGATTTAGCCTATGAATACGCCGCCGATACTCTCCCCGCAACAACGTGAGGCAGCACTTCTCAAAGCTAAAAAGTCGCGCGCTCGACGTGCGGAGGTAAAGGGCTTAGTCAAAAGCGGTGACTTAGGAATTAAAGAAGTGATCGAACTTGCGAGCAGCGATGAGGCAGTTTCTAAGATGAGAGTTCTTGAATTATTAGAAGCAGTCTCAGGTGTTGGAAAAGTCCGAGCCGGTGCCACATTAGATAGATTCTCGATCTCGAGAACGAGAAGAATCCAAGGTCTTGGATCGCGCCAACGACGGGATCTGGTCGAAGAGTTTTCGCTTTCGGCAAACGAAATCCACAGTGGATCACTTGTTATTCTTTCTGGTCCGGGGGGAGTCGGTAAAAGTACGGTCTCGGCCGAGATTCGAAAGCGGAATGATTTTTGGGTGAGTATTTCGGCGACTACACGCAAGCCGCGTCATAATGAATTGGCAGATCATCACTACATCTTCATGAGCAACGAGGAATTTGATGACGCAATTGCACAGAATTATTTTCTTGAGTGGGCTGCCTTTGCAGGTGCGCGTTATGGGACCCCGAAAGCACCAGTACTCGAATCTCTAGCCAGCGGAAAAGATGTGTTGCTCGAGATCGATATAGAGGGAGCAAAGCAGGTAAAAGCGAATTGGGCGAGTGCAATTCTGGTCTTCTTAGAACCACCGACCTGGGAGGATCTCGTCTCACGGCTCGAAGGACGTGCCACTGATACGCCAGAAAGACGGGCACAACGTCTGGCACTTGCACAAGATGAGATGGCTCAATCGCCATTTTTCGACCATATCCTTGTCAATGACGAGGTCGATAAGGTCGTCGCAAGCCTGATAAGATTGGCCCATACCTAAGCGAAAAGGCTTAGTTCTTCGGATTATTTACATCTACAGGGGGCAGTAATGGACGGAATCACGAATCCACCAATCGATGAACTTCTCGACAAGAGTGGTTCTAAGTACAGCCTTGTTCTCTACGCGGCTAAGCGCGCGCGTCAGATTAACGCCTATTACTCACAACTCGGTGAAGGACTACTTGAGTACGTAGGTCCACTAGTCGAGACGCATGTTCATGAAAAACCTTTGTCGATTGCCCTTCGCGAAATTAACGAAGGTCTATTGACGATTGAAAATCTCGACCCTGCAGTTAAGTAACTTTTAGGTTCAAAGTGTCCGCACGCGAAGTAATTCTTGGCGTTGGTGGTGGAATCGCTGCTTACAAATCCGCTGATCTATTACGCCGTCTTCAGGATGAAGGCTTTGCGGTTACTGTGGTCCCAACGCCCTCAAGTTTAAATTTCGTTGGGGCTGCGACATGGGAGGCCCTCTCGGGACGACCAGTAACAACCAATGTGTGGGAGCGAGTAAGTGAAGTTCGCCATGTCTTACTTGGTAAGGAAGCTGATTTCATTCTTATCGCTCCAGCAACGGCTGACTTAATCGCCCGGATTGCACATGGACGCGCAGATGACCTACTTACTAATACGGTTTTAGCATCACATGCCCCGATAGTTGTAGTGCCGGCGATGCATCCGGCAATGTGGACAAATCCAGCTACTCAAGAAAACGTTGCGCTGCTTCGATCACGAGGCGTTACCGTGATAGAGCCAGATATTGGCAGACTCACCGGCAACGATAGTGGCGTCGGAAGATTCCCCGAGGTCGCAAGAATCGTAAAGGAATTTAAAGCGGTGGCCGATCGTAAAAATGATCTCACTGGTCTTCGTGTACTAGTTACTGCGGGAGGTACTCGCGAGGCGATTGATCCTATTAGATTTATCGGTAATCGATCATCAGGTAAACAGGGATATGCAATTGCGAAGGCCGCGCTAGCGCGTGGTGCGTCGGTGGATCTCATTCTGGCGAATAGCAATCTAGCCGATCTACCTGGAGCGCAGACTATTCGAATAGAGAGCGCCGCTGAACTACATGATGAAGTATCAAAGTTATTCCCGCAATGTCATATCTTGGCGATGAGTGCAGCGGTTGCAGATGCTAAACCGGAAAATCAAAGTCAATCAAAGATTAAAAAGGTTGATTTCAACTTGATTTTACTGACTGCCAACCCAGATATTCTTGCAACAATCGCACAGGTCAAGAAGAAGCAGATCGTGATCGCATTTGCTGCGGAAACTTCACTGGATCTAGCCGAGGGTCGACGCAAACTTTTTGCAAAGAGTGCGGATATATTATTTCTCAACGATGTTTTACATAATGAAATTTTTGCAAGTGATATGACTCAAGGCGTGCTTTTTATTGGTGGATCAGAGGAAAGTGAAGTAAGACACGATGAGATCACTCAAATTTCCAAAGACACGCTCGCTGATCTACTCCTAGATCATGCTCTAGTTAAGTTAGGTTAAGCCCATGTCAAAACGCCTCTTTACATCAGAATCTGTAACCGAAGGACATCCAGATAAGATCGCAGATCAAATCTCAGATGCAATTTTAGATTCACTACTCACGCAAGATTCGAAGAGTCGTGTGGCAGTAGAGACGCTTATTACAACCGGCCAGGTACACGTTGCCGGCGAAGTAACTACTGATGGTTATGCGGATGTAATGGGAATCGTCCGAGACACTGTGCTCGGTATTGGTTATGACTCATCTGAAAAAGGTTTTGACGGCAACAGTTGTGGCGTCTCCATCTCTATTGGGCAACAGTCACAGGATATTGCGCAGGGAGTTAATGATGCCTTTGAACACAGAGTTGATTCAGCGGTAGACCCGCTAGATCTACAGGGTGCAGGAGATCAAGGCCTCATGTTTGGATACGCCTGCAACGACACGAAAGAGTTAATGCCACTGCCAATCTATCTGGCGCATCAACTTGCACAGCAGTTAACTGCAGTTCGAAAGAGTGGAGCTCTTGCATATCTGCGTCCTGACGGTAAAACACAGGTAACTATTGAATATGAGGGCGATAAAGCAGTTGCGCTAGATACTATTGTGATTTCAAGTCAGCATGCTGAAGAAGTTGATGTGCTCAAAAAATTGACCCCAGAGATCATTGAAATGGTAATTAAGCCGGTACTTTCAAAGATCGACCTGCCACAGAAAGATTTAAAGGTTTTGATTAACCCAACTGGTCGTTTCGTTATTGGCGGCCCAATGGGAGATGCTGGTCTCACCGGACGAAAAATCATCGTTGATACCTATGGCGGAATGTCGCGCCACGGTGGTGGAGCCTTTAGCGGAAAAGATCCTTCGAAGGTTGATCGTTCAGCGGCATACGCGATGCGTTGGGTGGCAAAGAACGTTGTTGCAGCAGGTCTAGCCACTCGATGTGAAGTGCAGGTCGCTTATGCGATCGGTAAGGCGCATCCAGTTGGTGTATTCGTGGAAACTTTTGGAACTGAAACCGTTCCGGTAGCGAAGATTCAAAGCGCAGTAATGAGCGTTTTTGATTTACGACCTGCAGCAATCATCGCTGATTTGAATTTATTGCGTCCGATTTATTCAAAGACTGCTGCCTACGGCCACTTTGGCAGAGAACTTCCAGAGTTCACGTGGGAAGCCACAAATCGCGTGGATGCACTTCGCGCAGCGATCTAGCAGATTGAAAGTGGGTCAGTTATGACCTCGGTAAAACCGCTGCGGTTGCGCAGTCAAAAATCCGATGCGCCGGCATTTGCTGCTGCGGCAAACGATCCAGTTGCAGTTCTTTGGGTTGATACCGGCGTGTGGCATCTCGATAAAACTTTTGACTATCTCGTGCCGGTTCATTTTGATAGCCAGATTTCTACCGGAGTGCGGGTCGGCGTCGACTTTGCAGGTCGAAAGGTCGAGGCAGTTGTGCTTTCCAGAGGCAGTGTTCGAGATCGGGGCGAACTGAAATTTATCGAAAAGATATTGTCTCCGTTCCCGATTCTCACACGGGAGATCATCTCCTTGATCGAGCACACATCACGGAGATGGCTGGGTGCGCCCTATGATCTAGTAAAGGCTGCGTTACCAGGTCGAGTGATCTCAGTCGAGAAGGAATTCCAATCCCTGGAAGATCGAACTGGCCAGCCGGCCAAGTCTCATGCCGATGTCACTAAATCCTTCTATCTTTTTTCGAAAGGTGAGAATCCTTTTGCGATTATGCACGAGTGGGCACAATCGCGTTCCTTAATCGGTGGAGTTCTGATAGTCATTCCAGAGTCTCGGGAACTTGAACAATTTAAAGAATACGTTTCCGAAAAATCTCTGCGTTATAGCTTCTTAGATGCAGAACAACCCCGATCTCTTCGATATGCCAACTTTCTAGATGTGGCTTGCGGAAGCTCAAATATTGTGGCTGGAACAAGGAGCGCCATATTTGCACCCGTGCACGATTTACAGACGATAATTATCTTTCGCGAAGGCGCGCAATCACATTACGAAGTTCGCTCGCCAGGGTGGAATGTAAGAGATGTCGCGATTATGCGCTCTGAATTAAAGGGTATCGATCTCACCTTTGCTGGCTTCGCGCCATCATCTGAGATTGCCTTGTCGATTGAGCGCGAGCAAATAAAACTAGTTGGCAAGAAAACACAGGTGGATGCACAGGCCTTTAACCAAAATTTTGGAGAGCTACTTCCTGATCGCATCTTCACACCCATAAGAAATGCGCTTAAGAAAGGCTCCGTTCTCTTTTTGGTTCCACGTAAGGGCTATGCCAGCGCTCTCTCCTGCAAATCCTGTCGCAATATCTCCCTCTGCGAGTGCGGCGGTCGTATCTCTTCACTTGGTCTGGCAAAAGGTTTTCGTTGTTCGTTATGCGTTAAACGCACAAGTGCGTGGGTGTGCGCGTGGTGCAAAAAAGACCAACCAGTCCTACTCGGACGTGGTTCGCAGCGCTTTGCCCAAGAACTAGGAAGAGCCTTTCCGAATTTCCCAATTATCTCATCCGATGCTTCTACTCCAATAGATCGAGTTGAACAGAAGCACGCAATCGTTCTGACTACTGCTGGTCTGGCGCCCAGTATCGAAGGCGGCTACAGCGCAGTTGTGATCTTGGAGGGTGATGGACTATTTACTCAGATTGATCTGAGAGCCCATGAACGTGCGCGCGAAGCAATCTTCGGTGTTGCTGGCCTGCTCGCAGCACATGGGAAAGTTTTACTCGTTATTGATAACTCACACCCAATCATCTCAGCACTTTCTAGTTGGAATATGAATCAACTGCTGCGCCGAGAGCTACGCGAACGAGAAGAGACTTCGCTTCCACCATACTTTTGCGCCATTACTTTGGACTTTCCACATTCAGAGGTAGCCAGTTTCGTCTCTGGTATCCGAAGTGCGGCCGATGCCAATCGCCTACCGCTTGGAACTCGAATTCTGGGTCCGGCTCACAAGAGCGACGACTTATCTCGTGTCATCGTCACGAGTCCAAGAGCGCAACAGTATGAATTAGTAGATTTCATCCGCGAATACATGTCACGAAGGGCGATTTCTAAGAAGGTGCTTCCAGTTGTGCGGGTTGATCCATATTCATTGAGTTAAGATTGCGCCATGGCTATTCAGGAAATTAGGCTCTTTGGTGACCCAGTACTGGTTACTCCAGCCTCACCAGTAGTCGATTTCGATAAAGAGTTAAGAAACTTGGTCGCCGATCTCATCGAAACAATGCTGGATTCCCCAGGGGCTGGATTGGCAGCGCCGCAAATTGGTGTTCCCTTGCGAGTTTTCACCTGGATTGTTGATGAGGAGATTGGGCATTTGGTTAATCCTTCCTTGACGCTCAGCGAAGAACTTCAGGATGGAGATGAAGGATGTCTCTCATTTCCAGAGATCCGATACGAAACACCGCGTGCCATGAGAGCGGTCGCAAAGGGAATGAATATGCACGGCGAACCGATCACCGTAGATGGAAGTGAATTTCTAGCGCGTGCTTTGCAGCACGAAACTGACCACTTGGATGGAATTGTTTTCATTGATCGTATGTCGGCCGATTTGAGAAAAGATGCTATGAGGGAGATCCGCAATTCGGTCTGGTTTGGCCAAGCGGTCGATAGTGGAATTGAGCCAGTAATAAAAGTTTCACCGCACAATATTTTTGGGCAAAGTCGATAGTGCGTTTAGCTGTTGCTGCAACTCCCGGTGTTGCGATACCAACACTGGAGGCTCTCTTAGAGAGCGATCACGAACTAGTTCGTATTTTTACTCGAAGTGATGCCGTCACTGGACGCGGTCAGAATATGCGCGAAAGCGAAGTAGCGGCCTGGGCTCGAGTTCACGAGATCGAAGTAGTCAAAACCGTAAGTGCAAACGACCTTGAAGGTCATCTCAAAGATCTTGATTGTGTCCTCACAATTGCTTACGGTTTCATACTTCCGCTGCAATTTATAAGTACACCGCGTTATGGCTTTATTAATCTTCACTTTTCGTCCTTGCCACAGTGGCGCGGTGCGGCGCCCGTGCAACGAGCCATCGAGGCCGGTGATGACTATCTCGGTGTCACCGTCTTCGCACTCGATGCTGGAATGGATACTGGTCCCATTTATGTGAATGAAAAAGTTCTACGTAATCCGTTATGGCGTACCAGCGAAGCGCTCACCGAACTTGCAACGGTCGGTTCGACAGCGGTGCTAGCAACACTTGATCTTATTGAAAATGGAACCATACCTTTGCCTCAGAGTGATACTGGGGTATCGAGAGCGGCCAAGCTTCACAAAGATGAAGCGGTAATTGATTGGTCACAACCAGCAGCGCAACTGCGCAATAAGATCGCTGCCTTTTATCCAAACCCAATTGCCTTCACAATCTTTCGAGGCGCTCCACTCAAATTGGTCAGCTGCGCACTTGCTGCTGCTGATCTTGATTTAAAACCAGGCGAAATCCATCTCAGTAAGGCTGGGCTCTTTATTGGCACCGGGGAAGGGAATATAGAAATCCAGCGAGTGATTCCTGCCGGTAAGGGCGAGATGATTGGTGCCGACTGGGCCCGCGGTATCCAATTAATACAAGGTGATCTCTGTGGTTGAAGCGCGTCGCAATACATTTAAGAAGCCAAAGGCCGATCCGGTTCGTCTCTTGGTATTTGATATTTTGACTGAGGTAAACCGTCGGGATGGCTATTCCAATCTTTTACTACCGAGAGCCCTTGAGAAATCAGAGTTTGATGAACGAGATAAAGGTTTTGCCACTGAGTTGCTTTATGGAACTCTTCGAATGCAGGGTCGTCACGATTACATTCTTGCCCAAGTAAGTGATCGGCCTTGGGAGGAAGTCGATCCTGGAATCGTGGATGTCACGCGGATGGGGTTGCAACAAATCTTCGAGATGCGCGTACCCATGCATGCGGCTGTTTCGGAAACGGTCGAGCTCGCACGTAAGGTTTTAGGGGAGTCAAAAGCTTCATTTGTGAATGCACTTCTTCGAAAGGTCAGTGTGCAGACTCTGGACGAATGGTTACAACCAGCGCGGGAAATTTCTGACCCAGTCGTTCGCTTATCCACTCTTTACTCCCATCCAGAGTGGATAGTCAGTGCCTATTTCGATCTACTGCGTGACTTTGATGAAGTAGAGAAGTTATTACAGGTGAATAATGTTGCTGCGAAACCAACCTTTGTTTTCTGGCCGGGACGCTCATCACTTGAAGAATTTTCCGAATTTGGTGCGCTCCCCACTCCGTACTCAGAATTTGGTTTCAGGGCAGATGTTGCCCCGAGTGCACTTGAGGCAATCAGACGTCGTCGAGCGGGCGTGCAAGATGAAGGTTCACAATTAGTTGCATCAATTTTTGCGAGTGCTGCGCGCGACAAGGAGAGCTGGCTCGATATCTGCGCCGGTCCCGGTGGTAAAGCAGCACTCCTTGCATCGCTGGCAGCCAAAGATTCTCACCTATTTATTGCAAATGAACTCTCCCAAATACGAGCCGATCTTGTCTCCCAGGTAGTTGGCGGGGCCGAGGTGTGGGTTGGAGATGCGAGAGAGATCGCAACACATGGTCAAACATTTGATGCCATTTTGGCAGATGTGCCATGCACTGGAATTGGCGCACTGCGCCGACGTCCGGAAGTGCGTTGGCGTCGAAGTATTGCCGATCTAAGATCCTTAACTTTATTGCAAGCAGAGATCGCTAATGCTGCCATCGAAGTACTCAATCCGGGCGGAATCTTTGGCTATGCCACCTGTTCACCACATTTCGCCGAAACAAGTATCGCAGTAGCCGATATTCTAAAAAAGCATCCAGATCTTGAGCAGATTGATATCACTCCATATCTACCAGCAGAGTTAGAGCATGCGGTTCGGGATAAATCGCTATCGCTCTGGACTCAACGCCACAACACGGATGCCATGTTCCTAGCCCTCTTTCAAAAGAAGCGGTAGGTAATATTTATCCATGGGGATTCGAATAACGCCTAGTATTTTAAACGCAAACTTTAATGATCTTGAGAATGAGATTAAAAAGATTGCTGGCAATTCAGATCTGCTTCATTTGGATATTATGGATAACGTGTTCGTACCGAATTTCACCTTTGACTTTGCGGCGGCGCAAGAAATTATTTCATACTCCAGCCTTCCGGTAGATAGCCATTTAATGGTCGCTGATGTAGATAACATCGCCCCTGCTTATGCTGAAGCTGGAAGTGCAAGTGTGACCATTCACGCAGAGGCCGCCGACAATATTTCGCAAACGCTTCGAGCAATTAGGCAAGCGGGTGCGCGTGCTGGGTTAGCGCTTAAACCTGCTACTGAACTCGAACACTATGGAGACCTTATTGACGAGATCGATATGATCTTAATTATGACCGTGGAGCCAGGCTTTGGCGGACAAAAATTCATGACGTCCATGATGGAGAAGGTCAGTCGCGCTCGTGCGCTGATCGGTTCCAGACCTATTTGGTTGCAGGTCGACGGTGGAATATCGCCAGAGACGATCGAGATCGCCACTACCGCCGGTGCCGATACATTCGTTGCTGGGAGTGCGGTATTTAATTCCCCCGATCCGGCGGCGATGGTTGATGCGTTGCGATCGTTAGCGATGAAAATTGCGTAACAAGAGTGCAACTCGTTCGAGTAAACTCTGACCATGAAGTCTTTTGATGAACTCTTTGCTGAGCTGGCTCAGAAGGCGCTAGATCGCCCAGAAGGCTCTGGCACTGTTGCAGCCCTTGATGCTGGCGTACATTCCATCGGTAAGAAGATTATCGAGGAGGCTGGCGAAGTATGGCTGGCGGCAGAGCATGAATCCGATGATGCTCTTGCGCAGGAGATCAGCCAATTGATTTATCATCTACAAACACTGATGATCGCACGAGGACTTACCCCATCTGATATTTACAAGTTTCTTTAGGAGAATCAATGTTACGAATAGCCGTTCCCAATAAAGGATCACTTGCAGAAGAGTCACTCATAATTTTGAAGGAGGCGGGATATCGCCAACGCACGGATTCGCGAGACTTAGTATTAGCAGATCCTGCAAATGGCGTTGAATTTTATTATTTACGTCCACGTGACATAGCCATCTACGTTGGTTCTGGTGAGCTCGAGGCCGGAATCACCGGACGAGATCTTTTGATTGACTCGGCAGCTAGTGCACGGGAGATAATGTCGCTTAACTTTGCTGGTTCAACCTTTCGTTTCGCCGGACCAGTGGCAGCAAAGTATTCCACTCCTGATATCTCAGGTAAGCGAGTTGCAACCGCTTACCCAGGGTTAGTTTCACACCACCTGAAAGAACTTGGAATCAGCGCGCACGTTGTTCGACTCGATGGTGCAGTTGAGAGCAGCGTACGGCTCGGGGTTGCCGACCTGATCGCAGACGTTGTGAGTACTGGAAATACGCTCCGTCAGGCAGGCCTAGAAATATTTGGCGATCCAATCTTGTCAAGTGAAGCAGTTCTGATTACTCGAAGTGATGCAGAACTTTCACCCGAACTTGAAGTCATTGTCCGGAGATTGCAAGGAGTCGTGACGGCGCGTAAGTACGTCTTATTGGATTACGACATTGAGAAGACGCACCTAGAGAATGCCTGCGCCATCACGCCAGGGCTTGAATCACCCACTATCTCGCCACTACAAAAACCTGAGTGGGTTGCAGTGCGTGCAATGGTGCTACGTGATGAAACAAATCTAATTATGGATAAGTTATGGGCGCTCGGCGCACGCGGAATCCTTGTAACTGATATTCGTGCATGTCGGCTTTAGCCACGTTGATCTGAAACTGATTCTTCAATCTCCTCTCGGGTGATTCCAAGCAGATAAAGCACGCTATCCAGATATGGTGCGCTGACTGCACTATCAGCGGCTGCCCGAACCGCAGGTTTTGCGTTAAATGCAATACCGAGGCCCGCGAGGGCGATCATGTCGAGGTCATTTGCGCCATCGCCAATTGCAACAGTTTGTTCGATCTCAACTTTTTCTATGGCAGCAAAGTCACGCAGGGCTTGTGCCTTGGCTGCTCTATCGATGACCGGGCCTATGATTTCACCGGTGAGTTTACCGGCGATAATTTCTAGTCCGTTAGCCCGATAATTTTTAATTTCAAGTGATTGCAGCAGCGGTTCGATTACTTCAATAAAACCACCAGAGACAACAGCCACGCTATGACCGAGTTTGTGGAGAGTGGCAATCAACGTCTTAGCTCCTGGAGTAAGCGTAATTTCTGATCTCACTTGCGCAATTGCATCCTCAGAGAGTCCAGCCAAGAGCCGAACTCTGGCGCGTAAGCTCTCTTCAAAATCAAGCTCCCCGGCCATCGCCTTTTCGGTGATTGCTTGAATTTGGGTAGCGACACCGGCCTTTGCGCCAAGAAGTTCAATTACTTCCTGCGAAATGAGGGTTGAATCCATATCAAGGATGACCAATTTCTTCGCCCAGCGCATCAAGCCACCAGGGGAGACGGCGATGTCGATACCGAGAGCGCTGGCAAGTGGTGACAAACTCTGCTTCAAAGCAGGTGTATCGCTACCGCTGACAATGCATTCGATAGCAGTAACTGGGTAACTTGCGGTGCGTTGAATCCGCTCAATATTTGCACCCGCAATCACGACCGCAGATGCAATTTGGGCAATCGCAGCCGGTTTCAGATCTTGTGAAAGTAGAACGATATGAGTCAGTCCAGTCTTAGCTGCAATCGTTTCACCCTCTTGTTCTGAGAATGCAATCGCAACATCTAAATTAAGTTCATCCCCACGCTCGGTGAGGTCACTCTCAATTACTTGCGCATGGGCACGATTGAGTGAAATTAAAATTGTCAGAATGAGGCGTGAGCGGATAACTACCTGCTCTATATCAATGATTGAAATTGAGAACGGAGCGAGTGTTTCAAAGAGCGCTTCGGTGATACCTGGTCGATCTTCGCCTGAGACAAGAATAAGTCCAGTGAAATGTGCTCTTTTCGCTGCATCCATATGCTCAGATTATCGTGAATCACAGTGCCGAGGATGCGAAATGAAGAGATTAGCCTCAAATACAGACTATCTTTTGGCTCTATGAGCAACGCATCAGTACTAAGAACCAACGATGTCACTGTACTTCGTGACTCTCGGGTAATTCTTGGGCCGCTCAATTTTTCCATTAATGAGGGGGAGCGCTGGGTCATTCTCGGCCCCAATGGCGCTGGAAAATCTACCTTACTGAATTTATGTGCCACTCGCTCTTTTCCTACCACCGGATCACTTCACATATTAGATAAAGAGATGGGGCGAGTTGATCTCTTTGAATTACGAACAAGGATCGGACTCGTAGGCGTTGGAATTTCAGAGGATATTCCTTATGGTGAATTAGTTCGCGACGTTGTTGTGACAGCGGCCTACGCCATTCTCGGTCGTTGGAGTGAGAGCTATGATCTTTGGGATGAGTCACGTGCGGTCGCACTTCTGACAACCTTCGGAGTCCGTGAACTAGCTGATCGCGCTTATGGAACGTTAAGTGAAGGAGAAAAGAAGCGAGTACAGATTGCTCGGGCGCTGATGGCTGACCCAGAATTGCTGCTACTTGATGAGCCCACTGCAGGTTTAGATGTCGGTGGCCGTGAAGATTTGCTGGCACGTTTGAGTGGCTTTGCCGCCGATCCGATGGCACCAGCAACTGTAATTGTTACGCATCACATTGAAGAAATCCCGGTGGGGACAACCCATGCGCTCTTGCTAAAAGACGGAAAAATTGCAGTGAGCGGTCCAGTCAACCAAGTCATTACTAGTGAGCATGTAAGCGCTGTCTTTGGAGTGCGCGTAACTGTCGAATCAATCGACTCTCGGTTTTCGGCCCGAGCAATTCACTAATGGATTCACTTTATTCTCTGATCCATCCGAGCTGGAATGAAATAATTTCTGAACTAAAGCCAGAGATTGATCGAACGTTCTCGCTGATCTCGGAAACAGATTTTATCCCCGCCACAAATCGAATCTTCGCCCCCCTTGCTATTGCGCGCGAGAGTATTCGAGTGGTGATCGTCGGACAAGATCCATACCCAAATCCCGATTTCGCCGACGGCTTTGCGTTTTCGGTACAGCCAGACGTTCGACCATTTCCGGCCTCGTTAACAAACATTTTTAAAGAGTTAGAAAGTGATCTCTCAATCCCACTTCCAGACAATGGAAACCTCGAGCGATGGAGTGAGCAAGGCGTGATGCTGATTAACCGTACTCTCACTACTAAACCTGGTGAATCACACACTCATCAGAGAGCTGGTTGGTTGGCGATTACAGAAGCAATTATTCGAAGCGCCGCTCAATCAGGGGCAATCGGAATTCTCTGGGGTGGAAATGCGCACCAGATGGAAGACCTCTTTGATTTTGGAAGTGTTATTAAAAGTGTGCACCCGAGTCCGCTGAGTGCATATAAAGGATTCTTCGGCTCTAAGCCATTTTCGCGTGCGAATGATCTGTTGATTGAACGAGGACTCACGCCAATCATTTGGTAGTTCTTGTAAAAAAATCAGGCGCCCACCGAAGTGGACGCCTGATTTTTATTTTTGATAGATCTAGCCAACCCAGATATTGATTGGCGATTGCAAGAAGTAGATCATAAACAACCCGGAGAC
>JBDNJI010000013.1:0-4932 GCA_041687825.1 Candidatus Planktophila sp. | reverse complement strand
ATGTTCCATAAGTGTTAGCAACAACTGAGCCTGGACGCAGATCTGCCTTATAGAGTCCAAGTCGCATGGAGCCACCCATCTCCCCATCACCGGCCACGATCGCTTCTTGTCCTGCCATTGTTGCAATTACATGGCTTCCATTCGCTGGATCAAACTCAGCTGAATTAGCATCTTTAATGCCGGCCATATTTCGAGCAGATTCGATCACCATGCATTGCAAACCGAGACAAAGTCCCAGCGTTGGAATTTTATTTTCGCGGGCAAATGTCAGCGCCCCTAATTTTCCTTCGATACCTCGAATACCAAAACCACCTGGTACACAGATTGCATCAACGTCACCGAGCGCCGACTTGGCTCCGACCGGCGTTGCACACTCATCACTCGGTACCCATTTAATTTCTACCTTAGCGTTATTTGCAAATCCTCCAGCACGAAGTGCTTCCGAAACAGAGAGATAAGCATCGGGTAGATCAATATATTTCCCAACGAGAGCAACTTTTAGATGGCGAGCCGGCTGATGAACTTGCTTTAATAAATCATCCCACTCGCCCCAAACTACATCGTGCCCACCCAGATTTAATCGGCGCACAACATAGGAATCAAGGCCTTCGCTAAAGAGTACTTTTGGGATGTCATAGATACTTGGAGCATCAACTGCAGCGACGACTGCCTCAATATCGACGTCACACATCAGCGAAATTTTCTTCTTAATTGATTCTGGAATCTCTCGATCCGAGCGCAACACCACCGCATCAGGAGCGATACCGATACTGCGAAGGGCGGCGATGCTATGTTGGGTTGGCTTTGTCTTGAGCTCACCTGATGGACCAATGTATGGAACTAGTGAAATGTGAAGATAGAAGACGTTATCGCGACCGACTTCTTGGCGCAGTTGTCTTGCGGCTTCTAAGAATGGTTGAGATTCAATATCGCCGACAGTTCCGCCGATTTCCGTAATCACAACATCGATATCAGGGGCGGCCATCGCTAAAACTCGCTCTTTAATTTCATTGGTAATGTGCGGGATTACCTGAACCGTCTCACCAAGATATTCGCCTCGACGCTCACGTGAAATTACTCGAGAATAAACTTGACCAGTGGTGACATTTGCAGAGCCATGCAGATTGCGATCGAGAAATCTCTCATAGTGACCGATATCTAAATCGGTCTCAGCGCCATCATCGGTGACAAATACTTCACCATGTTGAAAAGGATTCATCGTGCCGGGATCAACGTTGAGGTACGGATCCAACTTCTGCATGGTGACGCGGATTCCGCGCGAAACGAGCAACCTGCCCAGACTTGATGCTGTGAGTCCCTTACCTAAACTTGAGGCGACTCCGCCAGTTACGAATATATGCTTGCTCACATGTGCTTGGCCCATGGGGGTCAAACCTATCAGCGATTGGGCTACTCGCCGCGCATCGCCAGAAGTTCGGCCGCGTGTTCCTTCGCACTTACCGATTTATCCAGGCCGGCGAGCATTCTGGCGATTTCACCCACGCGACCTTGTTGATCTAATTTATTAACACCCGATTGGACTATTTCACCATCACTATTTTTTGCGACCACAAAGTGTGTATCTGCCCAAGCCGCTACTTGCGGAAGGTGGGTTACCACGATCACTTGAGCGTGCTGTGAGAGCGCATGAAGGCGACGTCCCACTTCAATGGCCGCTTTTCCGCCAACGCCAGCATCGACTTCATCAAAGATGTATGTGCCCACTGGTGCTGATGCCGCAATTACTACCTCAAGGGCCAACATGATTCGTGACATTTCACCACCAGATGCTCCTTTACCAAGCAGCACCTTTGCACCTTCTTTATGCGCCCTGATCGACATCACTACATCATCACAACCAAGTGGAGTGAAATCACTCTCTTTCAAATCGCCATCATAATTAACACTTTCGATGTCGGCGAAGAAGGCGGTATGCGGCATCGCAAGGGCTGCGATTTCAATTGTTACTTCATCTGATAATTTCTTACTCGCCGTAATTCGCACCTTTGTCAGATTCTTTGCAGCTTTGAGCAAAGATAATTTCACTTGTGCTAGCTCTGCCTCCATTGCGGTGATTCGCTCTTCACCACCGCGTAAATCTGCAATGGTCTCTTTCGCACCCTTGACCCGAAGTGCGATCTCGGCCATCGACGCATCAACATCGGCGCCACTTCCCCACTTCTTGGCAAAAGCTACTAAGGCGGCTTTGCGTTCTTGTAGAAAATTCAGTCGCACTGGATCGGCTTGTAGAGAAGAGAGGTATCGAAGCAGTGATGACCTGGCATCATCAATCAGGAAAAAACCTTCAGCAATTGATTGTGCAATCTCATCAAGTGCTCCATCTTTGCCCTTGGCTACCTCGAGTGATCTGCGAACATGGCCAAGTGAGGTAAGCGTTCCCGACTCTTCTTGCGCCAACACATCATCGGCCTGCGATGCCGCCAGCCGAAGTTCCTCAACGCTAGCAAGTCTTCGAATCTCATCTTCAATCGCAGCATGTTCATCTCTGGTCGGCTTGAGCTGTGCCCAGGATGAGGTAATAGCTTCTAGTTCTGCAATTTGTGATCCTCGCTCAGAAGCGTTTGTTTTCAGGCTCTTAATCTTTGACTTCAACTCGCCATATGCGCTGTGCTCATTCTGGTAGGCATTAAGCCCTTGCTGCAATGGTCGTCCAGCGAAGAGATCTAATAATTCTCGCTGCTTAGAGCTCTTAACAATTTGGGTGTTAGCCGATTGACCATGGATTGCAATAAGTGGCTGGGTAATCTCTCCCAGAGTTGATGCGGTTACCGTTGCACCGGAAGATGTCGCTTTGCTCTTTCCATCGCTATTAACTATCCGCGAAAGTATTAATTCGCCATCTTCGACTAGCCCGCCGAGGGATTCAATCTCAGATTGCAAAGATTGTGGAATTGAAAAAGTTGCGGTGGTGATTAAGCGTTCACTGCCATGGCGCACCAGTGCACTATCTGATTTTGATCCTAGAAGAAGTGAGAGAGCGGTGAGAATCATGGTCTTTCCAGCACCAGTCTCACCAGTAAGAACATTTAAGCCACGGCTTAACTCCAGCGAACTCTGATCAATGATTCCAAGATTGCGAATCGAAATCTCTTCTAAATAAGAGCGCTCACTCACCGCGCCAGCCCTCTACTGGAAGTTTGAATTTAGCCACAAGTCGATCAGTAAATACTGTCGGTTCAACGTGCGATAGCAACACAACGGAATCATCACGAGTAATCGTGACTCGATCACCCTTTACAAGTGGATGCTCACGCAGCGCATCGGCCGAGAGCATCGCCACCTCTGATTCGATTTCAACAACAATGAGCGACTCAGGCGAGATCACCATCGGACGCGCGAAGAGCGCATGTGCGCTAATTGGGAGAAGAACGAGCGCATCCAGGTTTGGCCAGAGCACTGGCCCGCCGGCAGAAAAAGCGTAGGCAGTTGATCCGGTCGGTGTCGAAACAATTAAGCCATCGCATCCCCATCGAGAGAGCGGGCGCCGATCAACCTGAACGAAGAGTTCGACCATCGTGCTCTCAGTGCGCTCAATCGTTACCTCATTGAGCGACCAGCCCTTGGCGACTTCTACGCCATCTCGCTCAATCGAGTAACTCAAGACCATTCGAGGTGCGGCTGCATAGCTCTTGTTAATAACACTTTCGGCGACACGATCTAAAGAGAGTTTCTCAACCTCTGCCATGAATCCGACATGACCTAGATTGACGCCAAGAAGTGGAATATTTTGTAAACGCGAAATTTCAGCACCGCGTAAAATCGTGCCGTCTCCACCCAAGACAATAACAAGTTCAGCTGCAGGAAGATCATTGACGGTAAAGTTTTTTACGGCAGCGATTTCTACTGGAGATGATGTAAACAATTCAAATGATTGAGCCACCAATAGCGCTGATAATTTCGTTGCGGCATCAATGGCCTCGGCCCTTGAGGGATTTACGACCAGGATTACTCTACGTTGGCTCATTACGCAGGTCCCATCTCGATCGCAAGGTCGAGTGCAGCTTCATCTATTGCAGGTGCACCTCTGCGCAACCATAAGAAATATTCTACATTTCCAGCAGGGCCAGGAAGTGGACTTGCTGCAATTCCCATCGTGCCAAGACCAACATCGTAGGCTGATTGCGCAACATCTAGGACAGCGCTGCGTCGAAGTGCTGGATCACGAACTACACCACCTGCGCCGAGTCTTTCTCGCCCCACCTCAAATTGTGGCTTTACCATTAACAAAAAATCAGCTTCTGATTTTGATACTGCAGCCAGCGCCGGTAAAACTAAGGAGAGTGAGATAAAAGAGAGATCGGCTACGACGAGATCAATCTCATCACCAACCATCTCGCCGGTGAGATGGCGAATATTGGTGCGATCCAAAATAACTACTCGTTCGTCCTGTCGTAACTCCCATGCCAATTGGCCATAACCAACATCGACTGCGACGACTTTTTTGGCACCCCGACGTAATAAGACATCAGTAAAACCACCAGTGGATGCACCGGCGTCGAGACAGACTTTATTTTCTACAACTACATCGGTGAAGGCATCAAGTGCACCTGCCAATTTGTGGCCGCCCCGTGAAACAAAATCATCACGTTTACCGGCGAGCACAATTGATGTTTGTGCATCAACTTGAGTTGCTGGTTTCGTTGCTGGAATTCCATTAACCAGAACTGAGCGAGATTCGATAAGGTCGCCCGCCTGCTCTCGCGAACGCGCGAGTTCGCGACGTACGAGTTCAGCATCTAACCTTGTCTTCATCTTTACATCAGCCCCTAGAGACCATCTATAGTTGTAAGTGCCGCTTGCAGTTTTCCGTGGAGGGCTTCGAAACGTTGCGCATGTTCACTAAGATCCGAGTTATCAATATCGTTAAGTTCAATCTTTACCTCTTCGACTAGTGAGCCTGTTGAGGAATCT
>JBDNJI010000012.1:0-21197 GCA_041687825.1 Candidatus Planktophila sp. | reverse complement strand
GCAATTGGAGATATTGCAGTGAGGAGGAGAGCGAAAACAAGTATGCGTTTCATCTATCTCACCACCCCAAGCCCTTTATAGGTCGCTTCAATTGTTGCACTTGCAACTTCTCGTGCTTTTTCACTGCCCTGATGCAAAATATCGATCAGATGCTTTTCATCGCTCAGTAACTCAAGTGCGCGGGCACGGATGGGGCGCAGATATTCAACAACGACATCAGCTACCGCTGACTTAAAGTCACCATAGCCCTTGCCATCAAATTCATGCTCGAGATCTTTAATCGAGATTCCGCTGAGTGCGCTGTGGATTGTTAAGAGATTACTAATACCCGGTTTTTCTACCTGATCAAACTTAATTTCACGACCTGTATCGGTGACTGCAGATTTAATCTTCTTAAGATTTGTCTCAGGCTTATCCATAATTTCAATAACGCCAGCGACCGATCCAGCAGATTTACTCATCTTCGATGTTGGCTCTTGAATATCATTAATCTTTGCGCCAGCTTTGAGAATGTATGCCTCAGGTAATTGGAAGGTGTCGCCGTATCTGGCATTGAAACGCCCAGCAAGGTCGCGGGTAAGTTCAATATGTTGGCGTTGATCTTCGCCTACAGGTACTAAATCTGCTTGATATAACAAGATGTCGGCTGCCTGCAGCATTGGATAAGTAAATAAGCCGACTCGCGCAGAGTCAGCACCAGCCTTAGAGGACTTATCTTTAAATTGAGTCATTCGACTTGCTTCACCGAAACCGGCTAAGCACTCCATGATCCAGCCAAGTTGGTTATGTTGTGGAACTTGCGATTGCACAAAGAGCGTTGATTTATCGGGTGAGATTCCAAGTGCTAATAACTGGGCCGCCGATGCAAGTGTGCGTTCGCGTAAAAGTGCAGGTTCGGTCTCAACTGTAAGTGCGTGTAGATCAACGATGCAGTAATAAGTATCGTGGCCCTCTTGCAACTCAACCCATTGCTTGACCGCACCGAGATAATTTCCAAGATGAAATGAGCTGCTGGTCGGTTGGATCCCCGACAAGACTCGCTTCTGGCTCATACCTGTAATTCTTTCACGGATGCCGAATTTCGTGAGATTAATAAACGTCCCGCCCGCTTACCTTCCATCGTCAATACGCAGATACGGATTCCATTGATATTAACTACATCGTTTTCTACTGGAATTCGACCTAAAAAGTGCATTACATAACCACTTGCGGTCTCGTACGGGCCATCTGGAATGTTGATCCCAAAGTCATCATGTAGATCTTCGATTGAAATCAGACCATCAATTTCAAAATCACCTGTACGTGTCTGTGCCGCCGCTTCTTCATCTTCGCCGTCGTACTCATCGCGAATATCACCGATTAAGCATTCGACTAGATCTTCAAGTGTGACGATTCCATCAGTGCCGCCATATTCATCAAGCACAATTGCGAGGTGCTGGCGTTGATTGCGCATCTCGGTCAGCGCAGGTAAAACTCCCTTAGTGCCAGGGAGATACATAATATTGCGAACGAGTTCAGAGATCGTACCACCAGCGCTGACTAAAGTTGTATCAAGCAGATCACGGACATGGATAAATCCGATAACCTCATCGGTTGATCCGCGCACGACGGGATAGCGTGAATGAGCCTTATCAATTACAAGGTTGATTGCCTTACCCACTGTGAGTGAGCCGTCGATAAAATCTACCTCGGTGCGCGGCACCATTACTTCGTGAATCTGTCGCTCTGATGCGTTAAATACTTCTTCAACAATGTCGCGCTCTTCATCAGTCAGGGCAGCATGGCCGGCAACAAGATCGAGCAACTCTTCTTCCGACATTGCGCTACGTTTTTCGTGTGGATCTATTCCAAAAATTCGCACAACTAGATTTGTGGAATGTGAAAGTAACCAGATAATTGGCCTAAAAAGACGGGCTGTAATATCAATAACTCCAGCCGAAGCCAGCGCAATTGGCTCTGTTCTAGAAAGTGCCAATCGCTTTGGAACAAGTTCGCCGAATACGAGTGAAAAATATGCAATCACGCAGGTAAGTCCGATCAGTGAGATCGTATTTGCGGCGCCACTTGATAGCCCGAGATCTTCCAGGCGTGGAATGACATAACGGCCAAGGCGTTCGGCACCTAAGGCTGCTGAGAGGAAACCACTGACGGTGACGCCAATCTGTACCGCGCCAAGAAGTCGGTTCGGATTGGAAGCAAGGAGAGCGACCTTGCTGCCTCGACGACCCTTATTAGCTAACTGTTTAATCTGGCTATCTCGAAGTGAAATCAGGGCAATCTCAGCGGCGACAAAAAGTCCACCAAGGGCCACAAGCAGGGCGACGATCCCTAAATCGGTGAAAAGGGCGCTTATCGGGGGGCTCTCCATAGTGTGAGAAGTCTACCGAATTGCTTCCATTTCCCCATTCTGTGACGTAGCCTTCGCATGTTCATCAACCGGTGAACACCTTCATCCTCGGACCGTCGGGCACGTACCTGCCCGGAGAAGGAGTGCCAACCATGGCATCAGTAACATTCGAAGCAGCATCACGTACCTATCCAGGAACAACCGTTCCGGCAGTCGACAAACTCAACCTCGTTGTAAACGATGGTGAATTTCTTGTACTCGTTGGACCATCAGGTTGCGGTAAATCAACATCACTTCGTATGTTGGCCGGCCTAGAAGAGATCGACGCTGGTCGTATTCTCATCGGCGATAAAGATGTAACTAACGTTGCACCTAAAGATCGCGACATCGCAATGGTCTTCCAGTCATACGCCCTCTACCCACACATGACCGTGGCAGAGAACATGGGCTTTGCACTAAAGATCGCTGGAGTTTCAAAGGAAGAGCGCAGCAAGCGCGTCCGTGAAGCTGCAAAGTTGCTTGACCTTGAGCCATATCTTGATCGCAAGCCAAAGGCTCTCTCAGGTGGACAGCGTCAGCGCGTTGCAATGGGTCGCGCAATTGTTCGCGAACCTCAGGTATTCCTTATGGATGAGCCACTCTCAAACCTTGATGCGAAGTTGCGTGTAGCAACTCGTACACAGATCGCTGCTTTGCAGCGTCGTCTCGGAATCACAACTGTTTATGTAACGCACGATCAGGTTGAAGCTATGACCATGGGTGATCGCGTAGCAGTTCTTAAAGATGGTCTTTTGCAGCAAGTTGATACACCTCGCAATCTCTATGAGCGCCCAGTAAATGCATTCGTTGCTGGCTTCATTGGATCCCCTGCGATGAACTTGCTTACAGCGCCAGTTGTTGGTGGAAAAGCAAAGCTTGGCGATCTCGAGATCGATGTTCCGGCATCAGCTGGTTCATCTGTCACAGTGGGTATTCGTCCAGAAGGTTTTGCACCTGCATCATCTGGTTTTAGCGTTCTAGTAGAAGTTGTAGAAGAACTTGGTTCTGATGCATTCGTCTACGGAAAGCCAGCTGACTCAACAGTTAAGTTTGCACAGGAGACAGATGAAGGCGCTCAAGTAATTGTGCGTTGGGATCCAAAGAACCCACCACGTCCAGGCCAAACAATTACTGTCTCAGCCATCCAGAGCGTGGTTCACCTATTCAATGCAACAACTGGGGAACGTATTTAATTCTCACTTAATAAAAAAACCCGCCGATGATCCGGCGGGTTTTTTTATCTCATCTTTTTCCTTAGGCCATAGCCTTCTTTAGATTCTCATCAATTGATGCCAAGAACTCTTGTGTGGTCTGCCAAGGGGCACTCTTTGAGATCAAGAGCGAGAGATCCTTTGTCATCTTTCCTTGTTCAACTGTTTCGATACAGACTCGCTCGAGTGTTTTAGTGAAGCCGGCGAGTTCTTGATTGTTATCAAGTTTGGCACGGTGAGCTAAGCCTTGGGTCCAAGCAAAGATAGATGCAATCGGATTTGTCGATGTTGCTTTACCTGCTTGGTGATCGCGGTAGTGCCGTGTCACCGTTCCGTGAGCTGCCTCAGACTCGCAGACTTTTCCATCTGGAGTCATCAAGACTGATGTCATCAGACCAAGTGAGCCATAACCCTGTGCGACGGTATCTGACTGAACATCGCCATCGTAGTTCTTACAAGCCCAGACATATCCACCATCCATGCGAAGTGACATAGCGACCATGTCATCGATTAAGCGGTGCTCATACCAAATGCCAGCGGTCTCAAATGCGCTCTTAAATTCAGCCTGATAAATCTCTTCGAAGATATCTTTGAAGCGACCGTCATATGCCTTAAGAATTGTGTTCTTGGTTGAGAGATAGACCGGGAACTTACGAAGCAGCCCGTAGTTAAGTGATGCCCGTGCGAAATCTCGAATGGAGTCATCAACGTTATACATCGCCATTGCAACGCCGGAAGATTGAAAATCATAGACTTCAAATGTTTGTGCAGCCGATCCGTCTTCTGGCACATACGAGAGAGTGAGTTTTCCAGGACCTGGCACCTTGAAATCGGTGGCTCGGTATTGATCACCGAAGGCGTGGCGACCAATCACAATTGGCTGCGTCCAGTGTGGAACCAATCGCGGAACGTTACTGATGATGATTGGTTCACGGAAAATTACGCCGCCGAGGATGTTCCGGATTGTTCCGTTAGGAGATTTCCACATCTTCTTAAGTCCAAATTCTTCAACTCGGGCTTCATCTGGAGTGATCGTGGCACATTTAATTCCAACGCCATGCTTCTGGATTGCGCGGGCAGAATCAATTGTCACCTGATCATCGGTGGCATCACGGTTTTCCATACCAAGGTCGTAGTACTCAAGATTTACATCGAGGTAAGGAAGGATCAAAGAATCCTTAATGAACTGCCAGATGATGCGAGTCATCTCGTCGCCATCTAGCTCTACAACAGTTCCTTCGACTTTGATCTTACTCATCGTTTACCTTCTCCTTGTTTTGGCTACCAGTAATCCGTTTAAATTAGAGCGATAACACATCTGCTTGCTTGCTACGTACTGCCTCTGCTGCCTCTTTTAGCGAAGCGAGTTCGGTTGCAGTCAGGTCAGTCTCAACAACTTTCTTGACTCCTTCGCGACCAATTGCTGCTTCGACTCCAAGATAGACGCCAGAAATTCCATATTCACCATCGACCCAAGCACAGACAGGTAGGACTGCTCCCGAATCTTCGATTACAGCTTTAGCCATTCGGGCAGCGGCGGCAGATGGTGCGTAGTAGGCAGAGCCAGTTTTGAGAAGTGCAACAACTTCAGCGCCACCGTTGCGAGTGCGATCAACGAGATCTGCAATCTCTGCCGCTGAGAGTTTCTCAGAGAGTGCAACGCCATCGACGGTGCAACGACTTGGCACCGGCACCATTGTGTCACCGTGTGAACCGAGAGTAAGAGTCTTTACTGAAGAGACCGCTACGCCGAGTTTTTCGGCGACAAAGTTGGTAAAGCGTGCAGTATCGAGCATTCCAGCCTGACCCATCACGCGATTTTTCGGAAAGTTGGTGGCAATCTGAGTCAACGAAGTCATTTCATCGAGTGGATTTGAAACAACAATGATCACAGCCTTTGGTGAGTGCTTGGCTATATTTTCAGCAACACCACGCACGATGCCAGCATTTACTCCGATGAGATCCATCCGGCTCATACCAGGTTTGCGTGGAAGTCCCGCAGTAATAATTACAACATCAGAGTTTGCGGTGGCTTCATAGCCAGCACCATCTGCGGTAGTTGTGGCGCCAATAATCTTTGTTTCAAAACCTTCGATTGAACGTGACTGATTCATATCAAGTGCCAGACCCTCAGACTTACCATCGAGAATATCTGTCAGCACGACTGTGTCGAAAATATTGTATTCAGCTAAACGAAGCGCGGTAGTTGATCCATAAAATCCTGCTCCGACGACGGTGACTTTCTTTGCCATTTTTT
This sequence comes from Candidatus Planktophila sp., assembly GCA_041687825.1. Taxonomy (GTDB): domain Bacteria; phylum Actinomycetota; class Actinomycetes; order Nanopelagicales; family Nanopelagicaceae; genus Planktophila. Next base: position 15,343 of record JBDNJI010000012.1, on the reverse strand, counting down.
AAGGCCCTTTGCGGTTAGAAGGTGTAGAAAAAGATTCTGGACTGAGTCTACAACCCGCGCGGAAGGGCTAGCGCCATCGCACATAGTGAGATAGCGATCAGGAACGGAAGATAAGTTGAAATAACACCGCGCGAGCGGGAATCTTTAAGACCAGGGATGGCGATGACCACCATGCCGGCAGCAATGAAAAGTGAGCCGACCCTAATAATTGAAAAGATTCCAAGAATGATGCCGATCGAAATTGCGCCATATGCCAAGGTGAGATGGATGCGCTTTATCTCTCGCATGCCTCAACCACATTCTGTAACAACATTGCACGCGTCATGGGGCCAACTCCACCAGGCATCGGTGCAATAAATCCGGCAACTTCTGCCGCCGCTGGATCGATATCGCCAACGAGACCAGAATCGGTGCGAGAGATTCCAACATCTAATAGTGCTGCACCAGCTTTGACCATATCTGCCTTAAGAAAATATGGTTGTCCGATCGCAGCAATCACAATATCTGCACGACGAGTATGAGAAGCGAGATCTTTGGTACCAGTGTGCGTCAAAGTTACCGTTGCATTTTCTTGGCGGCGAGTAAGCAATAAACCTAGTGGGCGGCCAACGGTAATTCCTCGTCCAATCACCACAACATCTGCACCGCTAATCGGAACTTTGTAGTGGTTAAGCAAAGCTACGATTCCACGTGGTGTGCATGGCAACGGTCCGTCATATCCCGCCACTAGCCGACCAAGGTTAAGTGGGTGAAGTCCATCAGCATCTTTAGCCGGATCAATCGCTTCCAGAATTTTTTGAGTATCAATACCGCGTGGAAGTGGAAGCTGAACGATGTAACCAGTGCATTCTGCTGCACTATTGAGGTCACGAACGGCGGCGGCGATATCTGCCTGCGATGCAGATGCTGGCAGATCTATTCGAATTGATGAGACACCTACTTGCTGGCAATCACGATGCTTACCAGCAACATATGAGTGCGAACCTGGATCATCACCGACAAGAATTGTGCCAAGCCCTGGTGTTTTCCCAACTTTAATTAACGCAGCTGTGCGAATTGCAAGATCTACTTTGATCGATGCTGCTAGCGCTTTGCCATCTAATGTAATCGCGCCCATGGGGAAATCTTAACCTGTTATGCGTGCGAGAAGTGTCTAGTGCTAGTAAAGAACATTGCCACACCGGCCTTAGCTGCCGCTGCAATCACCTCTTCATCTCGCACACTTCCACCTGGCTGGACTACTGCAATCACACCAGCCTCAAGTAAAATTTCAAGGCCATCTGCAAATGGGAAGAAAGCATCACTTGCGGCCACAGTATTACTTACTCTCTCGCCAGCGCGATCGACTGCCAACTTTGCACTATCGACTCGATTGACCTGTCCCATACCGATCCCAATGGATGCACCATCTTTAGCAAGCAAGATTGCATTACTTTTTACCGCTCGCACACTTCGCCAGGCAAAGATTAAATCTGACATCACGTGTGGTGTGACTTTCTCACCACTTACTTGTACCCAATGTGACGGTGCATCGCCTTCGGCGTTAATTAAATCGCTCTCCTGCAATAGCGCACCACCAGAGACTGGACGAAGTTCAAGTGCTGAAGTATTTGTAGTGGTACAGGTGAGAATTCTTATGGATGGCTTCTTACTAAGAACTTCGATCGCACCATCTTCATATCCAGGTGCAATCACAACTTCGGTAAAAATTGCCGAAAGCGCAGTTGCCATCGCAAGGCTGACTGGGCGATTTGCAGCTACGACACCACCGAAGGCTGAGACCGGATCACAGAGATGCGCTGCCGCGTAAGCAGTTGCAATATCGGCACCTAGCGCTATTCCACAAGGATTTGCATGCTTAATGATTACAACACAAGGCTCAGTGTGATCGAGCGCTGCTCGCCATGCTGCATCAGCATCGGTGTAATTATTAAACGACATTTCCTTACCGTGATGTTGAATCGCGTCAACTATTCCTAGTGAGGCACCTTTATAAATCGCAGCGCTCTGATGTGGGTTCTCACCATATCGAAGTGAATTTTTGCGAGTGTAGATCTGGCCAAACCAATCAGGAAGTTCATCTGATACACCAAGCCAAGTAGCGATTGTTAAGTCGTATTCGGCAGTGGTTTGAAATACCGCAAGCGCCAACTCTTGCCGGGCAGCCGCGGTGAAACCACCATCGGCAAGGGCTGCGGTAATAAGTGAATACTGGTCTGGGTTACTGACTACCGCAACACTGCCATGATTTTTTGCCGCACCACGCAGCATCGATGGGCCACCAATATCTATTTGTTCAATACATTCGGCAAAAGATGCACCCGATGCAATAGTTGCGGCGAATGGATAGAGATTAATGACAACTAGATCAAAAGGTGCAATATCTAAATCGTTAATTGCCGCCATGTGATCTGGATTATTCTGATCAGCCAGAATCCCGGAATGAATTCGTGGGTGCAGCGTTTTTACTCGGCCGCCCATGATCTCTGGAAAACCTGTGTAAGAGCTGACATCAGTGACTTCAATATTATTTTCACGAAGTGTCGCGGCGGTAGATCCAGTCGAAAGAATCTCGACTCCAGATTTTGCCAGCGCGCTTCCAAGTTCGACTAATCCACTCTTGTCATACACACTAATCAGTGCACGCTTAATTACTCTCTTACCGTTGATATCTGCACTCATTTAACGGGGCTCCAAAGTCGGTAGTATTTGCGCGATCGTCGCAACAATGAGAGACCTTTCCAGAATCTTAATACGTTCGTGCAGGGATTCTTCGCTCTCCCCCGCAGTAATCTCAATCGGCACCTGCGCAATGATTGCACCAGTATCTACGCCAGCATTCACCCAATGAATCGTCGTACCTGTGGTTGTAACCCCTGCCGCAAGCGCATCTCTGACCGCATGTGCGCCGGGGAAAGCTGGCAGTAGCGAAGGATGGCTATTAATTATTGGCATCGTTGATGTAATTGTTAAGTCGAGAATTCGCATGAATCCCGCACTGACAACAAGTGCTGGTGCTAATGAATTAAGAAGCTGAAGTAGTTCGAGGTTCCAGAGTGCACGATCTACCTTCATCGGATGTAGATTTACTGGAATCGAATACTTGTGAGCACGATCGATTACTGCAGCATCTAGATTGTCACAAATGAGTACAGAAATTGTGGCATCGAGAGTCCCATCTGCAACGGCGCTAAAAATTGACTCAGCCAGCGTTCCACTTCCAGATGCGAGTACGACAATTTTTTTACTCATCGACGCCTTGCAAGCAGCGGAATGAACTTCATTGCAATAATTCCAAGCAGAAGTTGACCGCCGAGCACCAATCCAAATTGCCAGACTGAAACTCCGATAGCCCCCATGGCTGCCGTAATTAGGGATCCACTAGATAAATAAGCAAGAAGTAAGAGCAAAATTATGAGCAGCGCAAAGCTTTGCCAGAGCACTCGATCTGGTAAATCGATAGACCAATATGCAAGTAGCGCTCCAACTGCAACTACGAGAGCGCTCAATGATAGAAATGCAACAGATGAGGAGACGGGTAACCCGGCTAGAAGTGGAAGTGCCGGAATCTGCCCCAGATCGTGGGTAAATGGTGAGAGGTGTGTTTGCGCACCAACTGCAAAACCGGCACCACTTATATAAGAAAGTGAGGCAATTGCTGTGTTAGGAAGATAAGCCAGGTTTAAAATTAAAAGAAGGACCGTTCCAAATATTCCAGGGGCTAACACTTGAGTGATCAGTTCACCTTGCTTGAAATTATTAATTAGAGCAAACGAATAGATAAGAAAGCCAAGTCCGAGTAGCAGCGCTAACGATCGTAGCGCGAAGATTGCTGGTTGGCCGATTTTAAGAGTGTGATCTGCAAGTGATGCCGAAGTAAATGCAATTAAAAATGCAAATGTTGTTGCAAGTGGCCAGACAGGGCGTACCCCGTCAGATGCGCCAAGCAGTGCTAGGGCTGTGATGACTAGCGAATAGAAGAATGCGAAAAATAATTTTGCTCCCATGAGGTTTGAATAATCGCCATCTAACTTTGTAATTGCTCGTTTAAAACCAGATCGTAGAACAAAGAGCACAACAAAAAGTGCGCCGATCGGAAGGTATGAGAGATAGCCAATTGCACCAGATGGAGAGAGAGTCAGATCAAAGTGAACATGATGAGCGCCAAGCCATAACCAGATCGCAGCCCGGATTGGATCTGATGTTGTACCGCTTGCACTACCAGCGGTAGCCCATGCAACGAGTGCGATAAAAGACAAGGGAAGTAAGACTGTTGCTGCGCTGCGAAGTGCTTGTGCAAACGTGACCACAAGGACGCGTTGCAACATCGGACGTTAGCGACCGAGTATGGCGCGCATGAAGCGCGCAGTTTCACTAGGTGTTTGGCCTACTTTCACACCAGCTGCCTCTAACGCTTCTTTCTTTGCGATCGCAGTCCCTGATGAGCCAGAAACAATTGCGCCAGCATGTCCCATCGTTTTTCCTTCAGGGGCGGTAAAGCCAGCAACATAACCAACCACTGGCTTTGTTACATACTCTGCAATAAATGCAGCAGCACGTTCTTCGGCATCGCCACCGATTTCGCCAATCATTACGATCGCTTGTGTATCTGGATCATCTTGGAATGCACGAAGGCAATCGATATGAGTAGTACCAATAACTGGATCTCCACCAATACCAACTGCAGTGCTAAAACCAATATCACGAAGCTCGTACATCATTTGGTATGTCAGTGTTCCTGACTTTGAAACCAGACCGATTGGGCCAGCACCTGTGATATTTGCCGGGATGATTCCAACATTTGATTTACCAGGGCTAATGAGCCCGGGGCAGTTAGGTCCGATGATCTGGGTCGAACCCTTCTCAGTTGCGTAGGTGTAGAAAAATGCGCTGTCATGAATCGGAATACCTTCGGTAATAACAACAACAACTGGCATCTTTGCATCTACTGCATCAATGACAGCCGCCTTAGCAAATTTAGGCGGAACAAAAACTACTGAAGTATTTGCACCGGTAGCAGCGATTGCTTCAGCGACAGTATTAAAAACTGGAAGTGCGTGGCCATCGATATCGATGACTTGGCCGCCTTTACCGGGCGTTACTCCGCCGACAACTTTGGTACCTGATGCCAACATACGACGAGTGTGTTTGGTTCCTTCGGAGCCAGTCATTCCTTGAACGACTACTTTGCTCGCTTCATTGATAAAGATTGCCATTTACTTCGCCGCCAATTCTGCAGCGCGTGATGCTGCTCCATCCATAGTGTCTAGCTGCTCAACGAGTGGGTGGTTAGCCGCATTTAAAATTGCCCGGCCCTCTTCCACGTTATTTCCATCGAGTCGAACCACTATCGGTTTCGTGGCAGTTGATCCAAGAGTTTCAAGGGCGGCAACGATTCCATTTGCAACGGAATCACATGCGGTGATTCCACCAAAGACATTGACGAAGACGCTCTTCACATCTTTGTCACCAAGAATAATTGCGAGCCCATCAGACATTACCTGCGACGATGCACCACCACCAATATCAAGGAAGTTTGCTGGACGAACTCCGCCAAATTTTTCACCAGCATAAGCGACAACATCGAGCGTGCTCATCACAAGACCAGCACCGTTTCCAATGATTCCAACTTCGCCTTCTAGCTTGACGTAGTTAAGGCCCTTCTCTTTTGCAAGAGCTTCAAGTGGATTGGTAGCAGCGTGATCAACGAGTGCCTCGTGGCTTGGTTGACGAAACTCTGCATTCTCATCGAGTGAAACTTTTCCATCGAGTGCAACAACTTTTCCATGTACTGTCTTCACCAATGGATTAATTTCTACAAGAGTTGCATCCTCAGATGTAAATGTCTGCCAGAGTTTTACCAAAACATCAGCAACCTGATCTGCCACATCGTTTGGGAAGGCAGCCTGGGCCACAATCTCTTTCGCCTTAGCAAGTGAAATTCCAACAACTGCTGAAACTGGAACCTTTGCAAGTTTTTCTGGCGCAGTCTTGGCGACTTCTTCGATATCCATTCCACCGGCAACCGATGCCATCACAAGAAATGTGCGGTTTGATCGATCGAGCAAAATTGCTAAGTAATATTCAGAATCAATTGGCGCTGCTTCGGCGATCATCACTTTGTGAACAATGTGACCTTTAATATCCATGCCAAGAATTGCGGCTGCTTTTTCGCGGGCATCCTCAGCGTTCTCGGCCAGCTTTACGCCACCAGCTTTTCCACGACCACCTACTTTTACCTGAGCCTTAACAACAACGCGTCCGCCCATCTTTGATGCGGCGGTGAAAGCTTCTTCGGCGGTAGTTGCGACTGCTCCTTGAAGAACAGGAACTGAGTGCTTTTCGAAGAGGTCACGGGCTTGATATTCGTAGAGGTCCATGTCGGTAGTCTAGAGCGCAGTCACAGGCGCATATCTCAAGAGCAATCGCTTCTCGCCGTATTCGCCAAAGTGAATCGTCGCCTCGGACTTATCGCCCTCGCCAGCTAGCGAGATAACTTTGCCAAGGCCAAATGTGTCATGTGACACACGCTGCCCGACCTCAAGCACCATCGCTGAAGATTTCTTGCCGGTCGCACGTGGAGGCGGAGCAGATGCCACACGCGATGTCCGAACTGATGACGTAAAGGAAGATCTCCCCACATTTCGCCATTCGATTAAATCTTCTGGAATCTCATCCAGGAAGCGAGAGGGCGGATTGTAATTCGGTGCTCCCCATGATGATCGATGTTCGGCCCGCGAAATGTAGAGACGTTGTTCGGCGCGAGTAAGGCCCACATATGCCAACCGTCGCTCTTCTTCGATCTCGTTCTTGTCATCGAAGGTACGTGAGTGAGGAAATATTCCATCTTCCATACCGGTAAGAAAGACAGTTGGGAATTCAAGTCCCTTGGCAGTGTGCAGCGTCATCAAGATGACCACACCACCGTGATCTTCTCCCTCTGGAATCTCATCGGCATCTGCAACAAGTGCAACTTTTTCCAAGAACCCAGCAAGTGAAATTACTTCATCTTCAACGAGTGATTCAAAGGGGCGCTCCTCGTACTCCATTGCTACCGCTACGAGTTCTTTTAAGTTTTCAACCCGCACCTCATCTTGTGGATCAGCACTTGCTTCGAGTTCAACGAGTAGCCCTGATTGTTCAAGAATCGCTTCAATAATCACAGATGGTTTTGTCTTTGCCTCAACTAACACGCTTAACGCGTTCATCATTGATACAAATTGCAAAATCGAACCAGCTGCCCGTGATGGAACTTCCTGCGCCTCTGAACAACGATTAAGTCCTTGCCAAAATGTGATTCCGCGGGCAGCAGCAAAGAGATCTACTTCTTCTAACGCACGATCGCCGATGCCACGCTTTGGAACATTGATAATTCGGCGAAGGGAGATTTCATCTTCTAGGTTTGCGATCACACGTAAATACGCGAGCAGATCTTTCACTTCTTTTCGTTCGTAGAAGCGAAGCCCACCAACGACTTTGTATGGCAGCGCTGCCCGCATAAATATTTCTTCAAAGACGCGAGATTGCGCGTTGGTGCGATAAAAAATCGCAGTATCCCCTGGTTGTGATGCACCTTCGCGTTGTAGCGATCGAATCTCATCTTTCACAAATTCGGCCTCATCGTGTTCAGATTCAGCAACATACCCAATCAGTGGTGCACCAGCACCAGCTTCTGACCATAAGTTTTTCTCTTTCCGTGATTCGTTCTTGGTAATCACAGCATTAGCAGCGTTGAGAATATTCTGAGTAGATCGATAATTCTGCTCTAGCAAGACGGTAGTTGCATTTGGATAGTCGAGCTCAAATTGCATAATGTTGCGAATTGTTGCGCCACGGAAGCCATAGATCGATTGATCAGCATCGCCGACTACACAGAGTTCGGCAGGTGGCATCCCATCTTCAAGAGTGCCAGTGAGCTCGCGTACCAAGATGTACTGCGCATGATTTGTATCTTGATATTCATCAACCAGAATGTGCTTGAAGCGAGAACGCACCCGGGCTTTGGCCTCTGGGAATCGCTGTAATACCTTTACCGTGTTGAGAATCAGATCATCAAAATCCATCGCATTAGATGATTGCAACCGCTTCTGATAAATCGAGTAAACGTCGGCAACGATTTGTTCAAATTGATTAGATGAGGCGTTGAGATAATCTTGTGGACCAAGTAATTCATTCTTTGCATTAGAGATAATCGATTGGAATTGGCGCGGTGGATATCGCTTGGGATCAAGGTTTAACTCTTTGGAGACGATCGTGATCAAACGCAGCGAATCAGCTGAGTCATAGATGCTAAATGAGGTGGAGTAGCCAAGCCGCGTTGCTTCGTAACGAAGTAAGCGAACACAGGCCGAGTGAAACGTGGAGACCCACATCGATTGCGCGACCGGGCCAACAAGATCGGCTACTCGCTCTTTCATCTCACCGGCTGCTTTATTGGTAAATGTAATTGCCAGAATTTCATATGGGCGGATGCCGCGATGTGCCATTTGATATGCGATTCGACGCGTGAGAACTCGAGTTTTTCCAGAGCCAGCGCCGGCAACTACGAGCAGTGGACCCCCATGATGAATTACCGCTGCCTGCTGTTGGGGATTGAGTCCCTCGAGCAGTACGTCGGCAGTTTCGTTCATGTGCGGGAGTCTATTAGGATTGTTCAACATGGAGCCTCTCAACGATTCCGAAATCGCCTGCGTATTAGTAATTAACGCCCACCCCGATGATTCAGATTTCGGTGCCAGCGGAACCATTGCGCAATGGGTAAAAAAAGGAATCCAGGTTTCGTACGTTTTTTGTACAAATGGAGATCAAGGCGGAGAAGAATCTGGATTTACTAAAGAAGAGATGCCGGAAATTAGACAACGCGAACAACGCGCAGCCGCTCTTGCAGTCGGTGTCACTGATATTACTTTTCTCAATTATGTTGATGGTCACCTGGAAGCAACGCTGGCGCTACGAAAAGATTTGGTGCGACAAATTCGTCGCACTCAACCAGATCGCATGGTCTGCCAATCCCCTGAACGAAATTGGGAGCGCATTGGTGCTAGCCACCCTGATCACTTAGCAGCCGGCGAAGCAGCAATTCAGGCTGTCTATCCAGATGCCCGTAATCCATTTGCTTTTACCGATCTACTTAACGAAGAGAATTTGCAACCGTGGCGAGTAAAAGAAGTATGGGTGATGGGCTTTGCTACACCAGATCACTTTGTAGATATCACCGATACCTTTGATTTAAAGATGAAGGCGTTGCACTCTCATGCATCACAGACAGCCCATAACCCAGAACTTGAAAATATGGTCCGTGAGTGGGGTATTCGAAATGCAGGAGCAGCCGGCTTTGCTGAAGGAAAAATTGCAGAAGCTTTCAAAATCGTTAATACAAATTAAAGATTATTTAGCGCTAGCAGTTTCAATCGCAATCAGCTGAATTGGAAATCCATCTGAAACGTAATATGCCTGGCCATCTGATTCAACTTTGTAGGCACCAACTTCAGAGATTTTCTTCAAAAGATCTAGCCCCTTTGTGATGCGACCAAAGATTGTGTAATCAGCGGGCAACGTTGAATCTTGGTAGACCAAGAAGAATTGGCTGCCATTGGTTCCTGATCCGGCATTAGCCATCGCAAGTGTCCCCGCTGGGTAATTATTCTGACCAGCTTTAGGCAAATTCTCTTCTTTATATCCCTTCCAACCACCTGGACTACCGGCACCACGTGCGGTCGGATCACCACATTGCAATACATAGAGTCCCTCATTGGTTAGGCGATGACAGAGAGAGCGGTTGTAATACTTGCCATTGGCAAGGGCAGCAATATTTGTAGCTGTCTGCGGAGCAAGTTTTGTTAAAAGCGTTGCCGTAATAACGCCGCAATTTGTATTAAGAGTAAGAGTTGTTGGAATCTTCTTGGCCGGAGTAGTCGGCTGCTTAAGTGTTGCCGGCGTGCGTGGTTTGGCGGTGCTCTTTTTGCACGATGCCACCGACGTTGGATGCTCAGCCGCAGAGACTGGAATTATTGAGGTTGCAAGCAAGCCCGCAATCAAGGCTGCGCAAATGCTAGTTGCTTTGATGGTGTTCATTTTATTCCCACTCGATTGTGCCTGGCGGCTTTGACGTTATATCCAGTACAACGCGGTTTACATCTTTTACTTCATTTGTAATACGCGTTGAAATTTTTTCAAGTACATCGTACGGGATGCGCGACCAATCTGCAGTCATGGCATCTTCACTTGATACGGGCCGCAGCACAATTGGGTGGCCATATGTACGGCCATCGCCTTGCACGCCAACGCTACGAACTTCGGCAAGTAAGACAACTGGGCATTGCCAGATAGTGCGATCGAGCCCGGCAGCTTGGAGTTCGGCCCGGGCAATCACATCTGCCTGACGCAAGAGATCAAGTCGCGCTTGCGTTACTTCACCGATGATGCGAATACCAAGGCCAGGGCCTGGAAATGGTTGGCGCCAGATAATTTCTTCCGGTAATCCAAGTTCAAGTCCTACTTGGCGAACTTCATCCTTAAAGAGTGTGCGTAGCGGTTCAACGAGTGTAAACTTTAAATCATCTGGAAGTCCACCGACATTGTGATGTGATTTTATATTTGCCGTCCCTGATCCCCCGCCAGATTCAACAACATCAGGATACAAAGTGCCCTGTACTAAAAACTCAACATCGCCATCGGCAGCAATATCACGGGCTGCCTTTTCAAAGGAGCGAATAAATTCGCGGCCAATAATCTTTCGCTTGCCTTCTGGATCAGTAACGCCTTTAAGTGCTGATAAAAATTGATCTTTCGCATCGACGACAACGAGTTGCACACCAGTAGATGCAACAAAGTCACGTTGAACTTGCTCTGATTCACCAGTGCGCAGCAATCCGTGATCGACAAAGACACAGATGAGTTGGGTGCCGACTGCTTTCTGAATAATTGCCGCAGCCACCGCCGAATCAACACCCCCTGAGAGTCCACAGATCACGCGCTTGGTACCAATGACCGCACGCGCCTTTTCTACTTCATCATGGGCAATATTTTTTGTAGTCCATGTGGTCGGACACTTTGCAATATTGATCAGCCAATTGTTGAGAATCGCCTGCCCATGTTCGGAGTGCAAGACCTCTGGATGAAATTGCACGCCGGCTAGATTTCCACCCTCATTTTCAAAGGCGGCAATTGCAGTATCGGCAGTCGATGCACAGATGCTAAAGCCTGGCGGTGCTTGTGTGACCGCGTCGCCATGTGACATCCATACTCGCTGCTTTGCTGGAAGAGCGTTGAAGACTTTTGATTGAGTTGATGCTTCTAGATCAGTGCGACCATATTCAGATTTTCCAGTCTGACTTACAACGCCACCGAGTGAACCAGCCATGACTTGAAACCCATAACAAATTCCAAAGACCGGGATACCTAAATTTAAGATCGCAGTATCAAACTCTGGTGCATTGTCGGCATAGACACTTGCTGGGCCACCGGAAAGCACAATTGCAGATGGTTTTTTAGCCAATACTTCGGCCGCGGTAATTTTATGTGAAACTAATTCAGAGAAGATATGAGCTTCTCGAACACGGCGTGCAATTAACTGGGCGTATTGGGCGCCAAAATCAACGACTAATACTGCGCCGTCATTGGCCATGACTTATACGGACCTCTACCCGTTGGAAAGATTTCACATCTGAATATCCACACGTTGCCATCGAACGACGAAGTGCACCAAAAAGATTCATTGAACCATCGGCGCTATGTGAAGGGCCGAGCAGAATTTCTTCAAGCGTTCCTACCGTGCCAACGTTGACGCGCTCTCCACGTGGAAGCACTCTGTGATGTGCCTCTGATCCCCAGTGCCAACCAAGACCTGGTGCTTGGCTCGCCTTTGCAAGTGGTGATCCCATCATGACTGCATCTGCGCCCATTGCAATTGCCTTTGCAATATCGCCAGAACGACCGACTGCGCCATCTGCAATTACATGAACATAACGTCCACCTGATTCATCGAGGTATTCACGACGTGCCGCAGCAACTTCGGCAACAGCGGTCGCCATCGGAACTTCGATTCCTAAAACTTTGCGAGTGGTGTGGGCAGCCCCGCCACCAAAGCCAACTAGAACACCAGCAGCACCTGCGCGCATCAGGTGCAGCGCACCAGTAGTTGTTGCGACGCCACCGACGATGACGGGTACATCTAATTCATAGATGAATTTCTTAAGGTTAAGCTCGTCGCCTTCGATGGCAACATGCTCTGCCGAAACGGTGGTGCCGCGAATAACAAAGATATCCACACCAGCTTCGATTACCGCTTTATGAAACTCAGCGGTGCGCGCTGGCGAAAGTGATGCTCCGACAGTTACACCAGCATCGCGAATCATCTTGATTCGTTCTTTGATGAGTTCGGGGCGAATAGGCGCCGCATAAATTTCCTGCATCCGGCGAGTGGCATGCTTTTCTGGCATCGATGCAATTTCACCTAGCGGAATACGTGGATCGTCATAACGAGTCCAGAGTCCTTCTAGGTTGAGAACACCAAGTCCGCCTAGGCGACCAATTTCAATTGCAGTCTCAGGTGAAACCACTGAATCCATGGGCGCTGCCAACATGGGTAGATCAAATTTATAGGCATCAATCTGCCATGAAGTTGTTACTTCTTCTGGATCGCGAGTACGACGACTTGGCACAATGGCGATGTCATCAAATGAATATGCCTGACGTGCCCGCTTGCCTGGTGCAATTTCAATATCCATCTGCGATCTCCTTACTTAGACTTCGTATAATTTGGGGCATCGGAAACGTGCAAAACATCATGTGGGTGGCTCTCTTGCAGGCCGGCTGCGGTAATCTGAATTAACTGGCCATCGCGACGAAGTGTTTCGATATTTGGAGCACCGGCATATCCCATTCCGCTGCGTAACCCCCCAACAAGTTGGTGCACAACATCGGCGACCGGTCCGCGGTATGCAACCCTGCCTTCGATTCCTTCGGGTACTAATTTATCTTCACTTAAAACATCATCTTGCATATATCGATCTTTAGAATATGACTTCTGCTCACCACGAGATTGCATCGCACCGAGTGAACCCATTCCACGATATGCCTTGTACTTGCGACCTTCGAATTCAATGAGTTCGCCCGGTGATTCATCACAGCCAGCAAGTAGTGAACCAAGCATTACTGAATGCGCACCAGCAACAATCGCTTTCACGATATCGCCAGAATATTGAAGCCCGCCATCTGCAATCAATGGAATGCCAGCTTTGTTACATGCCTTAGCTGCCTCCAGAATCGCAGTCACTTGTGGCACACCAACGCCTGCAACAACGCGAGTAGTACAGATCGACCCTGGACCAACGCCAACTTTGACAGCATCTGCGCCAGCATTAATCAGCGCTTGTGCACCAGCGCGAGTTGCGACGTTGCCGCCAATAATTTCAGTGACCGCTGAATAGTTTTTAATCCGCTCGATTGCATCAAGTACCGCCCGGTGATGGCCGTGTGCGGTATCAACAACAATCACATCAACCCCAGCTTCAATCAGAGCCTGTGCGCGTGCAAATCCATCATCGCCAACGCCTACTGCAGCCCCGGCAAGTCCTATATTTTTTACAAGTTTCACGTGGGTAACTTGATCTTGCACTGAAAAGTTACGGTGAATAATTCCGATGCCACCAGCTTTTGCCATAGCGATTCCCATCGCAGATTCAGTGACGGTATCCATCGCAGATGATGCAAGTGGAACGGCGAGTGAGATATTTCGAGTAAGCCAGGTCGATGTTTCGACTTCACTGGGCACAACTTCAGAGGCATCAGGCAAGAGCAAGACATCGTCATATGTCAGCCCCAGCATTGTGACTTTATCGTGCTCACTCATGGCGGGAGTCTATCGGGGCTTTATGCGCCTATTGCCAGTGCAATCTCATCGACGGCATGCTTAAGCGAGGTGGCCATAGTCACTGATTGGCACTGATCGGCCGACCACCCTGGGCCGCCGACGATCACGCGAGGTGCTGGCCGAATCACAGGTAGATCTGCAAAGAATGCTGGGTCGCCATTGTGGGCCAACTGGGCCCAGAGAAAAATCGCTGGTGGCGCTGATCGTGTGACTACAGCGGCCAACGCTTGCAACGGTGTGCGAGCGCCAAGGAAGTGTGTCGCAATGCCGCGTTCGGCAAGGGCGGCTGCAAGTGCGTGCAGTGCAAGTGAATGAAGTTCTTCGCCGACCGATGCCAGCAACACTGGACGTGCATTAATCGGCGCCGCAATATCACCAGTTGACTCACGCAATACTCGCTTCAAGATCTCGGTAAGCATATGTTCGATCTCAATGCCCTCACCAGATTCGGCCCAGGCCGCACCAACCTTAACTAAGACAGGCACTAATACTTCTTGCCAGGTACTGATAATTCCATGCGCTGCAATTTCATTTCGAATCATCGTCTCAACCAGAATTGAGTCAAGTGCGTTAGCACCATTGAGAACCGCATCAATAGTTTCATCGCATTCACGACAAAGCGATGTGATCTCAACTGGCATCACTTCACCGTTATGTTCACGCGCTCGCTCTGCTGCATCAGCTGGTGTTACACCGGCGCTGATGAGACGACGCATTAAGGTCAACCGCGCTAAATCAGAAGGACAGTACTTTCGGTGCGAGCCAGCCTCGTGTGTCGATGGCCCAAGGCCATATCGCCTAGCCCAAGTACGCAAAGTCGCTGGGGCTACGCCTATCCGCCTAGCAACGGCCGCTACTGTGAGTAGCTCCTCCACCGCTTGTTGTGGAGGCTTCGCTGCGTTCATGGGGCAATGGTGGCCCTTAGTGGCCCATATCACCACTTGAAATCACGCTCAGGCGGAGATTTTTTAGCCGTGAATAAGATTTGGCGCGATAGGTACTTGAACAACTTATGAATCGGTTGTACTCTCATCATAGGCATAGAGCAGAAGGAGATCGAATATGGCTGAGATATCACGCTTACCTATTCCCGTAATGGAAGAGTGGGAGTGGCAGTACCAAGGCGCTTGCCGCGACCTTGATCCGGAAGCGTTCTTCCATCCAGATGGCGAACGTGGACCACGTCGTCGCAATCGTGAGATTGCCGCGAAGGCTGTCTGTGCCACCTGCCCCGTCATCGCTGCCTGCCGCGCCCATGCTTTGGCCGTGCAAGAGCCATACGGAATCTGGGGCGGTCTCTCAGAAGATGATCGCACCGCAATTCTCGAGCGCCAGGGTGTAACACCACTGACCGTCCCGGCATTAGTGGTTGTAGCGAAAGAAGTTTCACACGCCAGCTAATTTATTTTTCTACATAAGAAAGCCCCCGCGAGATTCTCGTGGGGGTTTTCTTATTACTAGTGGCTGTAT
>JBDNJI010000011.1:0-20113 GCA_041687825.1 Candidatus Planktophila sp. | reverse complement strand
GCACTCGATGCGGCAGAAAAGTATTCACACGAGAGAAAGCAATTTGGAAAAGAGATTTTCGAATTCCAGGGTATTCAATTCATCTTGGCAGATATGGCCATGAATATCGAAGCAGCTAGACAACTTACCTATGCTGCCGCTGCAAAGAGTGAGCGCAACGATAAAGACTTAAAATTCTTCTCAGCCGCTAGCAAAGCATTTGCAAGTGATGTTGCCATGAAGGTAACGACAGATGCGGTCCAAGTATTAGGTGGATACGGATATGTCTCTGATTACCCAGTCGAGCGAATGATGCGCGATGCCAAACTGACCCAGATCTATGAGGGTACAAATCAGGTGCAACGAATCGTGATGGCTCGTAATATTCCTTAAAGTTCAATCAATTACAGATTACGACTGTATCCGGCGTTACATATGCATTTACTGCGATGTCATGTGCCTCACGAGGTAACAATTCCGCCGAAATCTCTCCTGGATAGATAAGCGCAATTTTCCAAGCGTTGCTTTGTGCAAGTGCGCGATCGTAATATCCACCGCCCTGTCCGAGCCGAAAACCCTCGAAATCGATTTGAAGCGCGGGGACAATAATCAGATCTAAGGTGCCGACAAAAGCTTCACCAGCGGGCTCAAGAATATTTCCATTCTTGTGTAGTGAACTTGTCTGACCATCCCACTGCACCCACTCAAGTCCTGAATCTTTTTCGGCTACCGCACCCTGGATAATCCTTGGCAGAAGTAAAGTCTTCCCAGATTCCAGAATTATTTGATTAAGTTCTTCGGTGCTGGGTTCAACGCCATATGAAATATAACTTGCAATAATTTTTGCATCTGTAAATGCTTGTATCTGGCTGACGATTGAATAAGAGTGATCGGTTGCATAGTTTTTGCGATCCCTGCGATATTTTTTCCGCAGCGATGACTTTTCGTCGCTTAACTTCACCTAAATCCCCACATTCGATACCTTGAACAAGTATGGTGAGATTATGGCAGAGCAAGTAAGAGTTGATGAGTTTCTCTCATCCCTTCTCTCACTTTGTAAGCCGCTTGAGCCATTTGAAATGCCGCTCTTAGATGCACACGGAGCAACACTTGCCGCTGATGTTTACGCCGGTGAGCGTCTTGTATTAAAAGAGGGAATCCGCATCCGTTCTACTCAGATCGGCCTTGCTGCCTCAATCGGTTTAGACCATCTTCCAACACGACCACATCCTCGAGTGGTGGTTTTATCTGCCGGACCTGATCTTGTAGAACCTGGGCAAAAGCTCACCGGGGATGAAGAGTTTGAGACTAATTCATGGCTACTCACAACCGCCGTTCGCGAAACTGGAGCGATTGCATATCGAGTGCATACGATTCCAGAAAATGAGGATCAGTTAAAAGATGTGATTGAAGATCAATTAGTACGTGCAGATCTCATCATCATTAGCGGCGAGCGACAAGATGATTCGTTTGATCTCATCACCCGAACACTTGCAAGTATTGGTGAAGTAACTACCGTTGATTTAGCGATTGAATCGAGTGGTCGCCATAACTTCGCCGCAATTGGTCCCGATAAAATTCCAGTGGTCACTTTGCCTGGAGATCCGATCGCCGCCTACATTTCTTTCGAGCTATTTGTTCGGCCAATGATTCGAACAATGCTTGGTGCGGCAACAATTCATCGCCCATCTGTAAAAGCAAAACTTGAAAATTCATTAACGTCACCAGCTGGCTTGCGCTCATATGTTCGTGGAATCCTCTCCGAAGATGGATCAACAATTGTTCCGTTGGGAAAGGGCGATACATCGGCGCAAGACGAGCAGACCACTCTCTCTGATGCCAATGCATTTATTGCTGTCGTCGAGGGTGAAACTTCCCTTGATTCGGGTGCGCAAGTTACCGTTGTGGTTCTTGAACGTAGATACATTTAAATCTAATGACTCGTCACCGCTGGCCAATTCTCTTAAGTGACGGCGAGATCGAACTCCAACCGCTGCGCCAACGAGACCGACTTCGCTGGAATCGAGTACGAGCTGCCAATCGCGAATGGCTCAAGCAATGGGAAGCAACGCTGCCACAGGTACTCATGGGACCTGCAGCTACAGGTGAGATGCGTTCACTTCCATTATTTGGCTACATGCTTCGGACTTTTAATCGAGAAGCGCGCCATGGTCGGACATTCACATTTGCGGTATGGAAAGGTCGAGATCTCATTGGACAGATAACCCTGGGCGGCGTCATTTATGGTGCGATGCGCGGTGGGCATATTGGTTATTGGATCGATAAAGAGTTTGCCAATCGTGGATATACGACAGCGGCCGTTGAAATCTTGACCCGCTTTGGTTTTGACCAACTTGGGTTACATAGAATTGAAATCAATATTCGTCCAGAAAATGCGGCATCCTGTCGAGTCGCCGAAAAAGCTGGATATATATATGAAGGTGCAAGGGCCCGCTATCTCCATATCGATGGACAGTGGCGAGATCACTCATGTTTTGTGAAAGAAAATACAAACGTCATATAAAAAAAGTTCGGGGGAGTAAGGGCGCAAATCCGCGGAGATCAGCACATCACCCCCTAGCCTTGGGTCACTATGGCTTCAGCAATCATCTACCTTGCGATTATCGGTATGTGGGTGGCCTATTTTCTACCACGCTGGATCCATAGCCGAAACGAATTTACTGGCAAGAGCGCACAAAGGTATCGAAGTGCGCTCGAAGTTGTGGCAGCGAATACATCTGGAGCAACTAGAAGTGCGAGTGCTCTCTCTGAAGTAGATCGCCAGCAAGCAGCGAATTTAAAACTTTTACGTAGACGGCTAATTTTTTCACTCATCATCACTACTTTTCTAGCGACTTTGGTAGGTGCGCTTATGCAAGCAGTTACATTTACATTGGTATTACTACCCATAGCAGGATTTATTTTCTATCTTGCACATGTTCGACATGAGACGAATTCGAATAACATCACCAAGCGTCGTCTTGATGAATTACACCGCACCACTGATGGAATATCAGTGACTAATCTTGTCGATGTCATTACACCAAAGAATTCAAGAGAGCATTGGATTCCATTGGCAGAACGCGAACTCACTGGCGTCACGATCTTGCCTAAAGGCAGCCAGAAAGCCGCTGATGCTTGGGATCCACAGAGTGTTCCTGTCCCAACATATGTACATGCTGCCAAAGCTGTTCCATCGAAGCGCGTCATTGATCTAACAGAGCCGGGCAAATGGAGCGATGAGCAGGAACTTCTTGAGCGTGCAGCTCTCGATGCCGCTGCACCTTCACGCGATCAAATCTTTGATCAACAACTCGCAGAAGAAGCAGTCACTCGCCTTCGTGAAAATCGCGCAGCCAACGAATAAAAATTTCTAACCGCTAGTTAGATCCAGCTCGGTAACCACATACGCCCATACCAAGCGTCGTATGTCAGTACATCTCCCAGAAATATAGGGAGAAAATAGAGAAAATTAAAGAAAATAACTAAGGCAAAAACAACTGCAGCAATCTTCCCCCAGCGTTCATTTTGGGAGATCACCCATCTCGCGCAATAGACAATTGCTAATATTAAAAATGGTTGAAAAACAATGGAATAGAAAGAGAAAACCGTTCGCTCTTGAAAAGCGAACCACGGTAAATACCCAGCAGCAATTCCCAGAATAATGATGTTAGTTGCTGGTTCCATGTGTCGCGTCACCACGGATCGAATCCAAAATCCCAGAACAACAAAAATCGCAATCGCACCAGCCCACCAAAGAAATGGAGTTCCCATCGCAAGTACCTCTTGTGAACATGAAGGGGCGCCACATGTCTTTGGTGATTGATAGAAGAACGAAGTAGGACGAGATTGAATCAACCAAGTCCAGGGGTTGGCTTGATAAGTATGTTTTTCAGTCAGCCCGGTATGGAAGGTAAGAATTTGCTTGTGATAA
This sequence comes from Candidatus Planktophila sp., assembly GCA_041687825.1. Classification (GTDB taxonomy): domain Bacteria; phylum Actinomycetota; class Actinomycetes; order Nanopelagicales; family Nanopelagicaceae; genus Planktophila. The sequence continues at coordinate 16,200 of JBDNJI010000011.1, read as the reverse complement.
TTAATAAAAGCTGAGAGCGCATTGGTGGAAGTATCTCGACCCCAACCACGATCTGAGGCAAACCATCCTGCCCAAGAAGTGATGTAGATCGAAAGTGGAATCAGTGAAAAAGTAGTGGCGCGAAGCAGGGTAGGTTTAATTAAATTGCGACCAGTGTGATGGGTAAAGGCTCGATACATTGCTACGAGAGCGAAGAGTGCGATGAAGTAGAGGGCACTCCATTTTGTACTCAAGGCTAATCCGAGGAAAACTGCAGTTACTTCATAATTTCTTCGAATGAAGAAATAAGTTGATGCCAAAATAAATAGTGTGAGGAAATTATCTAAGAGAGCTGTCCGAGAATGAACTAGGGCTAAGCCATCTATCGCAGCAAGAAACGTTGCAAAGAGAGTGAGAAATTGGGATCGAAAGAGGCGCTGTGCGATCAGGCCGATCAAAATAATGGCGATGGTGCCGGCGATGGCAGTTGTGATCCGCCAGCCAAATTCATTGTCACCAAAAACTTTGATACCAGAAGCAATTAACCATTTTCCTAACGGTGGATGAACTACAAACTCTGCATCACTGCCCGCGACTTCTACTCCGTATTTGAGATAGTCACGAGCACCATCGACGTAGTAGACCTCGTCAAAAATCAAATCTTTAGGCAATCCGAGATTGATGACACGCAATAGAAATGCCAAGCCAGCAATGATGGCGATACCGAGATAAATCCCACGTTGGCCAATTTTCAAATCGATCACGCAATAAGAATAAGTGCAACAGCGACTAAAGTGGAAAATTCCTGCGAAGATACGGCTATGACTTTAACCTTGGCGGCAACGCCTCTTGGAAATCTAGGAGATGCTAGTCCTCGGCTCAAGGAAGCAATTGTTGCAGCGGATGTAATTGCTGCCGAAGATTCACGCCGATTTCATAGGTTAGCTGCAGATTTAGGTGTCACCTTTACCGCAAGAATAATCTCCTTCTTCGATGGCAATGAGACTGTACGCAGCGAAGAAGTACTAGCGCTCTTACATGCAGGTAAAAATGTCTTAGTTGTTTCAGATGCAGGGATGCCAATGATTAGCGATCCCGGATTTCGACTTACTCGAGATGCGATTGCACAGAAAATTGAAGTTGTTGTTATCCCAGGTCCGAGCGCGCCGACTACGGCGCTTGCACTCTCTGGACTTGCCACCGACCGATTTACCTTTGAAGGTTTTCTGCCGCGTGCATCTGGTGCGCGATTAGCCCACCTGGAGATGCTGCGTTTTGAAGAGCGCACCATGATTTTCTTTGAGGCACCCCATCGCATCGTCGAATCAATAAGAGATGCCCATGAAATTTTCGGCCCAGATCGCCAAGGTGCAATCTGCCGTGAGATGACGAAAACATATGAAGAGACTGTTCGTGGAACGCTCGATGAGTTATTGATATGGACTCAATCAAAGGAAATTCTCGGCGAGATTACGGTAGTGATTGCTGGCGTCGCGGTCGGATCTGCCACAAGAACTGCGGCAGAGATGGTGCAACGAGTACGTGAATTTGAAAGTGTTGGAATGGATCGAAAAGATGCAATTGCGACCGTAGCGAAAGAGTTCGATCTACCTAAAAAGGTCGTCTACGCGGCAGTCGTTGATGCGAGTAAGTCGTAATAAGATGTCCACCGTGAAATCCTTCTATTTAACGACGCCGATCTATTACGTCAACGATGCCCCACATATTGGACATGCATATACAACCGTTGCCGGCGACGTCCTCACACGTTGGCATCGCCAACGAGGCGAGTCAGTCTGGTTTCTCACGGGGACCGATGAACATGGCCAGAAGGTAATGCGCACCGCAGAACAAAATAACGTCACACCACAAGCCTGGGTAGACCGACTTGTCGCAGATGCGTGGAAGCCAAATTGGGAAAAACTCAACATCGCAAACGATGATTTTATTAGAACCACTGAGCCGCGCCACACAGAGCGAGTACAGAAATTCCTACAATCTTTAAAAGATTCTGGCCACATCTACGCTGGAAAATATGAAGGCCCATACTGCGTTGGTTGCGAAGAATTTAAATTGCCCGGTGACCTTATTGATGCCGATGGCGAAAAGCTCTGCCCAATTCATAGCAAGCCAATCGAGTTAGTTAATGAAAATAACTGGTTCTTTAAACTTTCAGAATTTACCCAACCACTACTTGATCACTATAAAAGTAATCCAGATACATGTCAGCCAGAAAGTGCGCGCAACGAAGTAATTTCCTTCCTTGAAGGTGGCGTCTCTGATCTTTCTATTAGCCGTTCAACTTTTGATTGGGGAATTCCAGTTCCATGGGATACCGATCAAGTTGTCTACGTCTGGTTTGACGCTCTACTCAACTATGCCACCGCCGTTGGTCTCACCGACGATCCAGCAAGTGAAGGTGGAAAAAAGTTTGCCCAGACGTGGCCAGCTGATGTGCATTTAGTTGGAAAAGATATTCTCCGTTTTCATGCTGTGATTTGGCCAGCGATGTTAATGGCGGCAGGGCTAGCGGTCCCGAAGAAAGTATTTGCTCATGGTTGGTTACTTGTTGGTGGCGAGAAGATGAGTAAATCTAAACTCACCGGTATTGCGCCATCAGATATTACCGATCACTTTGGCGTCGATGCTTTCCGTTATTACTTCTTACGTGCAATCCCATTCGGTAGTGATGGATCTTTCTCCTGGGAAGATATGAGTGCCAGATACACATCAGAGCTAGCAAATGATTTTGGAAACCTAGCCTCTCGCCTTGCCGCAATGATTGAAAAATACTGTGATGGCGCAATCCCAGCACCTGCCCGCGATGAGTCTTTAGCGGCAGCGTTGGCGGCGACCGTTGAAATCGCCGATAGCGCAATGGTGGCACTTGATTTTCAAAGAGCAATTGTTGCGACAATGGATTTTTGTAAGAAAGTAAATGGCTATGTCACCGAAAAAGAGCCGTGGATTTTGGCGAAAGATCCAGCCAACAAGGTAGAACTTGAAGAAGTTCTTTACAACACTGCGGAGGCACTTCGTGCACTTGCCGTCTTGTTATATCCGGTGATGCCACACACTTGTGAAATTTTATGGCAATCACTCGGTGTCCAGAGTTCACTTGGCTCGATCGCCGATCAACGCGTTGATGCGATTGCACAGTGGGGTCAACTTCCACAAGGTGCGGTTGTAACGAAGACGCCAGTGCTCTTTCCTCGGCTTGAGATTAAAGAGTAAGTTCAAAGATGGCTGATCGCCACAATCGCGATATTGATCGTCCGGTCGCACCGCTTCCCGAGCCGCTGCCGGTTCCATGCGTTGATTCGCACGCACATATTGAGATTGTTGCTCATGCAGCAGTTGATTCACCAGAGGTGCGCGCCGTCATCGACGAAGCTGCCAGTGTTGGAATTAATCGAATTGTGCAAGTGGGATATTCAGCAGAACAATCACAATGGGGCGCCGAGCTGGCAAAACTTTACGACGGTCAAGTATTGGCTGCGGTAGCGCTGCACCCTAATGAAGCACCGGTTGTGGCAGATCTGGAAGCAGATCTAAAAATAATCGAAACACTTGCATCCCAGCCACGTGTTCGCGCAATTGGTGAGACTGGACTTGATTATTTTCGTACTCCACCAGAGTTGCGGGCTAGACAACAGGAATCCTTTAAATGGCATATCGATTTAGCTAAGCGAAGCAAAAAAGCGTTAGTCATTCACGATCGTGATTCACACGATGATGTGCTCTCAGTCCTGCTCGAAGTTGGAGCTCCCGAGAAGGCTGTCTTTCACTGTTTTTCCGGTGATGTCGAGATGGCTAAGAAATGTATTGACCGCGGATACATCCTCTCTTTTGCTGGCACGGTCACATTTAAAAATGCACCTGAATTACGTGAGGCGCTAAAAATCACGCCACTTGATCAGATACTTGTTGAGACCGATGCTCCATTTCTAGCACCAATGCCACATCGTGGCTCGTTAAATTCACCGGCGCAGATTGCCACCATTGTGCGAGCAATGGCGGCAGAGCGCGGCGACGATCTCGCTGAATTTGCTACAGCGCTCTCAGATAATGCAGAGCGAATCTTTGGTTCATTTGCGAAGGGTTCGACACTATGAGTTTGTTGGGTGCGGCCGAGATCAGAGAACTTGCAGAGTCGCTGAATCTGAAACCGTCGAAATCCCTTGGACAAAATTTTGTAATTGATGCAAATGTCTGTCGAAAGATTGTTCGTGTTGGCGGGGTCCGAGCTGGTGATATCGCACTTGAGATTGGACCAGGGCTGGGTTCGCTCACACTGGCGCTGTTGGAAGAAGCAGACTCTGTAATTGCGATCGAAATTGATGATCGTCTAGCAAATCAACTACCGATCACAGTCGAAAAACATAGCGATAAAGTAAGCGCACTTACTGTTATCAATTTAGATGCACTGGCTGTTCGCACACTTGATTTGCAACCCACAGTGCTGGTTGCAAATCTTCCATACAACGTCTCAGTGCCAGTCTTTCTGCACCTACTTGAATTTTTCCCCACACTTCGAAGTGGTGTCGTGATGGTGCAGGCCGAGGTAGCTAATCGATTAGCAGCAAAACCCAACAGTAAGGAGTATGGAATACCGAGCGTGAAAGCTGCATGGTGGGCTGATGTCACCGGCGCTGGTTCGGTCTCGCGTTCAATTTTCTGGCCGGCACCTAATGTGGATTCTAAACTTGTTGCCTTTACCCGACATGCACCGCTGGGCGATGAAGTTTTGCGGAAGAAAGTTTTTGCGATTATTGATCTCGCATTTGCACAACGTCGAAAAATGCTGCGCTCAACCCTTTCGCCACTTTATGGTGGCTCGGCCAGCGCCGAGAAGCACTTAGAGTCAGTTGGAATTGATGGCACATTGCGCGGTGAGGCTCTGACCATTGAAGATTTCTGCAAAATTGCGCAATAGTTAACAGGATAGGTATTAAGGTCAAGCCGTGGCTAATGAGAGCGTGACTGTGCGCGTACCGGCAAAGGTAAACCTGCAATTAGCTGTTGGTCCGCGCGAAGACGATGGCTTTCACAATCTCGTTTCAGTCTTCCAGGCCATTTCAATTTTTGATGATGTCACCATTACCAAGAGCCAACCTGGATCTGGCATCACGATTTCAATTATTGGCGATCACACACATGGTGTTCCAGCAGATCATACGAATCTAGCGGTGAAAGCGGCGCAACTTATTGCAAATGAATACGAAATCACAATTGATGCACATATCGAAGTAAAGAAGAGTATCCCGGTCGCCGGCGGTATGGCTGGTGGCAGCGCTGATGCGGCCGCAACAATTATTGGAATTGATCATTTATATGAACTCGCAATGAGTCGGGAAGAACAAGTCGAGTTTGCGGCATCTCTTGGTAGCGATGTTCCTTTTATGTTGACTGGTGGAACTGCGATCGGACAGGGCCATGGTGATGAATTAACTTCCGCGCTTTCCCGCGGTAAATATCACTGGGTACTGGCACTTTCTAGGGTGGGACTTTCAACACCTGGTGTCTATACCGAATGCGATCGACTTCGTGCTGGCCTTGATATCTCTCCACCAAAAATTAGTGATCAATTAATGCAAGCTCTTCTTGCTGGCGATGCTCAAACAGTTGGTAAATCTCTAAGTAACGATCTGCAGAGCGCGGCCTGCACACTTCGTCCAGCGCTTACGTTGGTCTTAGATGTTGGCCAAGAGTATGGAGCTCTCGGTGCAATCGTCTCTGGCTCTGGTCCGACCGTGGCATTTCTTGTTGCAGATGAAGAGGCTGGGCTAGATCTTGCTGTAGCGCTGACATCAAGTGGCGTAGTGGGAAGTGTGGCTCGGGCCTACGGTCCAGTGCACGGCGCGAAAGTTATTTAGCCAGATTTATTGATTGTCGCCCGCGTTCTGGTCGCGAGCACCCCAGTTTATGAGGGAGAATACGGGTTCCGCCATTGTGTAGTGGCTAGCACATGGGCCTTTGAAGCCCAGGGTCCAGGATCGATACCTGGTGGCGGAGCAATTTATATGGCCCGCCGATGAATCTGGCGGAGCAATTTATATGGCCCGCCGATGAATCTGGCAGAGCAAGTTACACTTCACATATGAGCCTAGAAACAGTGGTTGTTCTCGCTGCTGGAGAAGGCACGCGAATGAAATCTTCCACACCAAAGGTTTTACATTCAATATCTGGTCGCACACTTTTGGGCCATGTTCTACATGCCGTCAATGAATTATCGGCGAAGAATTTACGAATTGTCGTAGGTGCTGGCCGCGAATCTGTCGAAAAACATATCGCTGAAATTGCACCTGGTGCAGTCACGATCTTTCAAGAACATCGCGGTGGTACCGGCCATGCAACGCAATTGGCGCTCGCCGATATCAGCGCATCAGGCACGGTATTAATTCTTGCTGGAGACACTCCAATGTTGACTGGCCAATCGCTCAAGGCGCTAGTTGATGGTCACAACAAGGGTGGCTTTAGCGCCTGCGTATTAACTGCTGAGCACCCAGACCCAACTGGCTATGGACGCATTGTTCGCTCTGAAGATGGATCGCTACTTCGCATCGTAGAAGAGCGAGATGCCAGTGAGAGTGAGCAGGCGATTTATGAAGTTAACTCAGGCGTTTACGCATTCGATGGGGCGAAACTTGCCGGCGCACTCGCCAAACTCAAAAACGATAATTCACAAGGCGAGCTCTATCTCACCGATGTGCTTGAGATTCTTCGAAACGATGGCGGCTCAATTGCGGCAGTGCTAATTGAGGATTTCATCGAAATCTTGGGTGTAAATGATCGCGTGCAGCTGGCCGAAAGTGCCGCCCTACTGCGTGATCGAATTAATGACGATTTAATGAAAAGTGGCGTCACTATTGTTGATCCCATCTCAACCTGGATTGATTCCACCGCAAGTGTTGCATCCGATGTGACCTTACTTCCTGGTACTTGGTTAAGCGGATCGACTCGAATTGAATCTGGCGCAGTCATTGGACCGCGCACCACTTTGGTGGATTGCACTGTCGCAACCGGTGCCACTGTTATTGAATCCCATTGCACTGGCGCACATATTGGTGCTCATGCAAGTGTTGGGCCATTCTCATTCCTTCGCACCGGCACAAATCTTGGTGAATCAACCAAGGCAGGTGCATTTGTTGAGATGAAGAATGCAACTCTCGGTGCTGGTTCAAAAGTTCCACATCTTTCATACGTTGGCGATGCCACGATTGGTGAAGGAACAAATATCGGGGCAGCCACAATTTTTGTAAATTACGATGGAGTCGAAAAGCACCACACGACAGTCGGTGATCATGTCCGCGTTGGCAGCGATTCAATGCTGGTGGCCCCAATAACTATTGGTGATGGGGCATATACGGCGGCGGGATCGGTGATTACCCAAGATGTGCCACCCGGAGCAATCGGAGTTGCACGGGCAAAGCAGTCGAATGTATTAGGTTGGGTCATGCGCAAGCGATCTGGTACAAAATCTGCTGACGCAGCTGCGCGTCATCTAGATGAGAAGAAAGGCTAATTCCATTGAGTGAAATCCGGCTAACCTCAGAAAAAAAATTGCGACTTTTCTCGGGGCGTGGGTTTCCAGAATTAGCAGAAGAAGTAGCGACTGAACTCGGCATTCCAATTACGCCGACATCGGCTTATGACTTTGCAAATGGCGAAATTTTTATTCGCTTCGAAGAATCAGTCCGCGGTTGCGATGCATTTGTACTGCAATCACATACTGCTCCAGTAAATAAGCAGATCATGGAACAACTCATCATGATCGATGCACTCAAGCGCGCATCTGCAAAGCGCATCACAGTTGTGGCACCGTTCTATGGATATGCCCGACAAGATAAGAAGCATCGGGGACGTGAGCCAATCTCTGCTCGCTTAGTCGCAGATCTTTATAAGACCGCTGGTGCTGATCGTCTAATGGTTGTTGATTTACACACTTCACAAATCCAAGGTTTCTTTGATGGTCCGGTTGATCATCTCTTTGCACTACCGATGCTGGCAAATTATGTTGGTAGCAAAGTAGATCGCTCCAAGGTGACGATCGTTTCACCAGACTCTGGTCGGGTGCGCGTTGCTGAACGTTGGTCAGAACTTCTTGGTGGCTGCCCGATTGCATTTATCCATAAGACGCGCGATCCACTTATTCCAAATGAATCAGTTACTGGTCGCGTCGTTGGTGATGTCACTGGTCGCACGTGTGTGGTCATTGATGACATGATCGATACCGCTGGCACGATTACAAAGGCAGTCGATGCGCTCTTCGAAGGCGGCGCAAAAGAGGTCATTATCGCCGCAACCCACGCTGTCTTTTCTGGCCCAGCGATTGAGCGCCTAAGAGAATCGCGCGCCGCTGAGATTGTCGTCACTAACTCACTTCCGATCCCTGAAGATAAGCGCTTCGACAAGCTAACCGTGCTGACAATCGCGCCGTTATTGGGTCGCGCCATCCGCGAGGTCTTCGAAGATGGCTCAGTCACAAGTCTTTTTGACGGACACAGCTAACTCAGGCTAGCCTTACCCTCGTTCCGGCGAGGGTGAAATTTATCCGTGATCGACGGCGTAGGGCTCAACTCCTGCTGGAACTTCATGTAATTAAGATCATGAAGCATCTACAGCGTTAAGGAGTTTTAAAATGGCAGAGTTATCAATCAAAGGAACCACACGTACCGAATTCGGTAAGGGTGCATCACGTCGCGCACGCGTTGCAGGACTTGTTCCAGCAGTTATCTACGGCCATGGAGAGAAGCCACTTCACATCACATTGCCAGCACGCGAACTTGGCGTAGCTCTTAAGGAGTCAAACGCTCTCCTTAACATTGATATTGATGGAAAGGTCGAACTCACACTTCCAAAGTCAGTTGTTCGCCATCCACTTAAGCAGATCCTTGAGCACATCGACCTCGTACTTGTCCGTCGTGGCGAGAAGGTAACCGTTGATGTTCCTGTTCACACAGAAGGAAAGCACGATCCAGATGGAATCCTTGAGCACGTTAACAACACAATTGAAGTTGAAGCAGAAGCTACTTCTATTCCTAAGTTCCTTACCCTCGATATCGAGGGTATGACTGCCGGAACTTCACGTTATGCATCTGATGTTGTTCTACCTGCAGGCACAACACTTGCTTGCGATCCAAAGACAATCATCGTTCACCTATCTGAGCGTTCAACCGCTGCAGTAGTTGAAGAGACTGCAGCAGTTACAACAGATGCTGCGGCACCTGTAGCAGATGCAGAAAAGAAAGACGCTTAACCCGTACCCTTTCTCATTATGACGTGGTTGGTAGTGGGCCTTGGTAATCCAAGCGATCAATACACTGCCACCCGTCACAATGTGGGTCAGATGGTGATTGACCATCTCATTACCCGACATCGAATTAAACTCTCATCACATAAATCACGAACAGATATTGCTGCCTATAAATTAGGCGTTGGCGTTGATGCTTTTCCAATAATTCTCGCAAAATCAAAGAGTTATATGAATGAAACTGGCGGTCCGATTAAAGCGCTAGCAAATTTCTATTCAATCGAACCGGCAAAAATCATTGTCTTGCATGATGAGTTAGATATTCCATTTGCTGCAATTCGTAGCAAACAAGGTGGTGGCGATAATGGCCACAATGGTTTGAAATCGCTCACCTCAGCCTTTGATACCCCTGATTATTTCCGAGTCCGACTTGGTATTGGACGCCCTATGGGTCAACAAGATCCAGCAGATTTTGTGCTCAAGCAATTTAGTAAAGAAGAGAAGAAAGATTTGGATGAATTTATTGATCGTGGCGCAGATGCGGTTGAATCTTTGATCGAAAAAGGGCTGGAATTGACCCAGCAAAAATTCAATATTTAATCAGCCAGTATTTCGAAGTCCAGCAGCAACCCCGTTAATTGTCAGCAATAACGCGCGAATAAGCGTTGGATCGGCGTCAGCACCTTCGCTGCGAACTCGTGCTAACAAGTTAATCTGCAACAGATGAAGTGGTGAGAGATAAGCATCGCGAACTTGCAGCGTACGGGCCAGCACAGGTTGATCGCTGAGTACTGAATCCTTCTTGGTCAGTAATAAAATTTCACGGACGGTTAATTCGAATTCGGCTTCGATTTCATCCAAGAAGTGATGTAGCTCTTGTGGCACAAGCGCTGCAACATATCTACGCGCAGTTGCTAAATCAGTTTTGGCCAGCGTCATCTCGACATTACTGACGAATGTGTGGAAGAAGTGCCAGGCGCTGAGCATCGATGACATGACATCACTCTTGCCTTGTTCACGAGCAGCCTTGAGTCCAGAACCAACCCCAAACCACCCAGGCACGATCTGACGTGATTGCGTCCAACCAAAGACCCATGGAATCGCACGGAGTGAATCAAGACCAGGAGATGCATCTGGGCGACGAGATGGGCGTGATCCCAAGAAAAGATTTCCAAGTTGTTCGACCGGGGTAGAAGCGTAGAAATACGCTGGCAGATCTGGATGATCAATAAGTTTTCTATATTTCGCAAAGGATGCATCTGAGACAAGCGTCATGCATTGATTCCAACTTGTCAGCTCTGCTTCGCTCTGGCGTGCAGCACGATTTAATACTGTGGCTTCCAGGGAAGCGGCAAGTGTGAGTTCCACATTCTCGCGGGCAAGAGCCGGCAGTGAATACTTGTCGCTAATTACTTCACCTTGCTCAGTAAGTTTAATTTCGCCATCGATGGACCCCCATGGCAGCGCAACGAGTGCGTCATATGTTGGGCCACCACCGCGACCAACAGAGCCACCGCGACCATGGAATAAACGAAGTCGCACGCCATACTTCTTCGCCACATCTCTTAACTGGCGTTGGGCACGATGAATCTCCCACTGACTAGTTGCAATGCCGGCATCTTTATTTGAATCTGAATATCCCAACATGACTTCTTGAATATCTCCACGAAGTGCAACAACTTTTCGATAGTTTGGATCAGATAAGAGTTTTTCTAGAATCTTACCTGAGGCGCGAAGTTCAGCCACGGTTTCAAGAAGTGGTGCAAAACCAATAATTGCCACACCGGTCTTGATCTCGACCAGACCAGCGAGTTTTCCAAGAACGACTGCTGCTAGTAAATCATCGGCACCTTTAGTCATTGAGACGATGTAGGTCTCTATCACTTCAGGACCATAGTCAGCAATCAAATTTTTGATTGCGGTAAAGGTATTGAAAGTCTTGAGGTCATTACCGGCTAGCGCCTTGGTGGAAAGTGCTGATGAATCTGCAAGTAATCCACTGAGAATAACTAGCCGTTGGTCGTGTGTGGCGGTTGCGTAATCGCCACTAATTATCTCTGCCAGCGCACTGTGGTGTGCATCTGAATGTTCCCGAATATCTAAAGTGACATGGCTTATTCCAAAGGCGGCAACGGTGCGAATCGTGCGTTCAAGTAAGCCACGTGCAATCAGATCACCACGATGTGCAAAGAGAGAATCACGCATCAAAGTCAGATCTGCTAAAAGTTCGGTGGTGTCTTTGTAATCGCGATGTGGAACATGAGGCCCACCCTTAACATGGCGACCTCTTGTAAATGCAAGGCGATGTGCAATTGCAGTGGCCTTTAATCGATACGGCTCTTGCACATTCAGACGTAAGAATCGCGCCTCAAACTCTGGAATATGTTTTAGATCTTCTTCAACTGACGCTGAGAGTTCGGCGGTTGCTCCCATGATTCGGGTAGAGACTGAGAGCGCCTGACGTAATTGATCAATGGCGGCAATAGTGGTTCTGATTGCATGACCAACCTGTAGTCGCACCGCATCCTTAGTAATTTCCGGAGTGATATTTGGATTTCCGTCGCGATCGCCACCGATCCACGAACCAAATGTCAACGGCCTAGCGGTAACCGGAAGATCAACGCCAATTCGCTTGAGTTCGCGCGCAAAATCATTAAGTACCTCAGGCACTGTGTTCTTAGCCAATTCATCGATGTAATAAAGAGCATTCATCGCTTCATCGAGTGGCTCTGGGCGATCTACACGTAGTTCATCGGTCTGCCAGAGTAGATCGATAATTTCAGCAAGACGATCATTATTTGTTGCACTCTTTGGTAGATCAAGTAAGCGTGAAATATCGCTGAGTTTATTAAGAATCGATCTACGTGCAGCCTCTGTTGGGTGGGCGGTAAAAACTGGACGAACACTTAATTCGCTGATCCATTTCACTAAATCCGCTTGTGAAAATTCATGGCCCGGAGTCTGTGCTTTCTGTGCCGCTTCGATTTTATCTACCGCGCGACTTAACCAAGAACCGCTGTGATCACGTGATGCCGAAAGTGTGCGCACTCGGTTTACCTGTTCGGCAACATTTGCCAAGTGAAAATAAGTGCTAAAAGCGCGCACCAATTGAATAGACTCTGCTACCGATAAATCTTTGAGTAATTGGCTACCGCTACCTTCGCGAACTGCTTTTCGAACTGCTTCAACGAGATCAAAGAGCTCTTGTCCTTCTTGGCGTACAAGTGTTTGACCGAGGAGATCACCTAAGCGGCGCACATCTGCGCGAAGGGCATCATCCTCATTTGTCATGTGCGTATTCTTGCAGTCAATTACGCCAACTCCCACACCCTAGACTGTGCCGATAGCCCCCTGGTCTTGACCAAGAGGGGCCAGCAGCCATTTCCGGCTTACTATTTATCAGGGTAGAGGGTGTGATGCGCGGATTAATCTCAACTCTCGAGACGCACTCGGATATTCATGACGCAATCACGCAAAGTCGCAGAATCATTTCAGTGCCACCTTCATATCCATTTCTCTTAGCAAGTGCAGCAAAAGAAAAATCACTTCTTGTCATCACCAGCTCTTCCCGTGGTGCTGAGGATCTGGCACATGAATTACGCGAATTACATTCACACGTCCTCGAATTTCCAGCTTGGGAGACCTTGCCGCACGAGCGGTTGAGCCCACGTAGTGACACCGTTGCCAGACGCATTGCCACTTTAGGTGCGCTCTCCCTAAAAAATAAAAGCCATGTCATTGTTGTGACACCGGTGCGCGGTGCAATTCATCGATTTATTGGATCGATTTCCAAGACTCCACTTCGCACCATCGAAGTGGGCCAAGAGATTGCACTCGGAGATTTAATTGAGCACTTAACGCTCAGTGCATATTCCCGCACTGACCTGGTCGAAAAACGAGGCGAATTTGCAGTGCGCGGTGGCATTGTCGATGTCTTCTTCCCGCTCGCACTTCACCCAGTTCGAATTGATTTCTTCGGCGATGAAATTGAAGAGATTAAATACTTTGATATCTCGGACCAGCGCACGCAATCTGTTGTTAGCGAAAAGATCGAGATTCTGCCCTGTCGAGAATTTTTACTTACACCAGAGATACAAGAGCGAGCACGTCTACTAAGTACCAAGTTTCCGGCGGCATCTGAAATATTAGCCAAACTTGCTGAGGGCATTACAACCGATGGTATGGAATCACTAGTGCCAATGCTCATCGATGATCTTGAAACTATTGCTGATCGCATGCCAAAAGACTGCGAAGTTATCTTCATTGATGAAGAACGAATTAAGTCACGCACCGCAGATTTGATTGCAACAAATGATGAATTCTTTCAGGCGGCTTGGTCGCATGCATCTCTGAGCGCAGAGGCACCATTACCGGTGGAGGCCACGACATATCTTGATTGGGATGAGCTTAGCGATGTGATTGCCGCACGCGCACTCACGACGAGATCGCTTAACTCATTTGGTAGCGATCTCGATACAGATGCCACCTTCTTAGATTTCACCGCGATTGATCCGATGCGTGGAGATAGCGAACGTGCAATTGAACTTCTACGCGATGGGCTCAGTGCTCACCAGAGCGTTATATTTTCGGCATTGGGCCACGGAATGATGGAGCGATATGCTGGAATTTTTCGGGCTGCTGATTTACCAGTACATATAGTCGAAACCCTCGATGCTGCGCCTACTAAGGGACTAATCCATCTCTGTCGATCAACGATTGCACATGGCTTTTCTTCAGAGAGCGCTGGCGTTTTATTTATTACCGAGCGTGATTTATCAGGCAGTAAATCAAGTGGCCGCGATAGCGCAAAGATGCCATCGAAGCGAAAACAAGCAGTCGATCCACTTGAACTTAAAGCTGGTGATTTTGTGGTGCATGAACATCATGGCATCGGACGATATGTAGAGATGCTGGCACGAACAGTTAACGGGGTAACTCGTGAATATTTGATTATTGAATATGCACCAGCAAAGCGAGGTCAACCCGGTGATCGCATCTTTGTACCGACAGATACGCTCGAACAAGTAAGTAAATACATTGGCGGAGAAGCGCCAACTGTGCACCGCATCGGTAGTGGTGAATGGCAGAAGGCAAAGGGCCGGGCACGTAAAGCGGTTAAGGCAATCGCTGGCGAACTGATCAGACTCTATGCCGCACGCACCAGTGCGCCAGGCTTTGCATTCTCACCCGATACTCCGTGGCAGCGCGAACTCGAAGATGCATTTTCATATATTGAAACACCCGATCAACTCTCAACGATCGAAGATGTAAAGCGCGATATGGAGCGGCCATATCCAATGGATCGCATTATCTGTGGCGATGTTGGATACGGAAAGACTGAGATTGCAATTAGAGCAGCATTCAAAGCAGTGCAAGATGGTAAGCAAGTTGCAGTATTGGTACCAACAACGTTATTGGTACAGCAACATACAAAGACTTTTGCCGAACGCTATGCCGGCTTTCCAATCAAGGTGGCTGGGCTCTCTCGATTTAGTACTGCAAAAGAGATCAAGCAGGTGATTGCAGAGACTGCTAATGGATCAGCTGATGTGATTGTCGGTACTCATCGCCTGCTTTCACAAGATGTGCACTTTAAAGATTTGGGCCTTGTGATTGTTGATGAAGAGCAGCGCTTTGGAGTTGAGCAGAAAGAGTCGCTAAAGAAGATGCGCACCACCGTTGATGTATTGGCGATGTCTGCAACACCTATTCCGCGCACACTTGAGATGGCTGTTACTGGTATCCGTGAGATGTCGACGATTACAACACCGCCAGAAGAGCGCCATCCCATCTTGACCTACGTTGGGCCTTCTGATGATACCCAGATAAGAGCTGCTATCCATCGTGAACTTTTGCGCGATGGTCAGATTTTTTATATTCATAATCGAGTCGAATCAATTGATCGGGCGGCCTCAAAAATTCAAGAGTTAGTCCCAGAAGCGCGAATCAGAGTGGCACATGGACAGATGAGTGAAGGCACACTGGAAGATGTAATTTTAGGATTCTGGAATCGAGATTTCGATATTTTGGTTTCAACAACAATTGTTGAGAGCGGGCTCGACATCGCGAATGCAAACACCCTGATTGTGGAACGTGCAGATAACTTTGGTCTCTCACAGCTTCACCAATTGCGTGGCCGAGTGGGTCGTGGCCGCGAACGCGCCTACGCATATTTCTTATATTCACCGGACCAGCCACTAAGTGAGATCGCACTCGATCGATTAAAAACTATCGCGACAAATACCGATCTCGGTGCTGGTATGCGAGTTGCACTTAAGGATCTTGAGATTCGCGGCGCTGGAAATCTACTTGGCGGTGAGCAGTCGGGACATATTGCCGATGTTGGTTTTGATCTCTATATGCGTATGGTCGGTGAAGCGGTGCACGATTACAAAGAAGGAATCATCGAAACCGAAGAGAAAAATCACGATTGCAAAGTCGAACTTCCAATAAATGCTCACCTATCTACTGAGTATGTGCCAGGTGAACGTTTACGACTTGATCTCTATCGCCGCTTAGCTGATGTGCGATCACACGATGATGTCGATGCGATTGAGGCCGAACTCGTAGATAGATTTGGAGATCTGCCAGAAGAAGCGAAGGCGCTGCTCGGTGTTGCCGCTCTTCGCGCACAAGCCAAAGCCTTAGGAATTACCGAATTAGTTTCCACTGGGAAATTTCTGAAAATCTCACCGTTAAATCTGCCAGAATCAAAGCAGTTGCGATTGACCCGTCTCTATCCCGGATCGCTCTATAAAAGCGCGACCACCAGCGTATTAGTGACGATTCCTAAGCCCAGCGGATGGAGCCCGTCCAATCCATCGCCACAAATGGGGGATACTTCTCTTCTGGCCTGGGTATCCACGGCCCTCGAAGAATTAACGACGAAAGCGAGTACAAAATGAAGAAGATGCTGACTGCCCTTGCGATTGCAACCGGGCTTCTTCTTACTGGCTGCTCAGGTGTTG
>JBDNJI010000010.1:0-13477 GCA_041687825.1 Candidatus Planktophila sp. | reverse complement strand
TAAATCTACCACCTGCTTCGCGCACAATAATATCAATCGGTGCCATATCCCACAGTGCAAGCGATGGTTCGATAGCCGCTTCAACTGCACCTTCGGCAACAAGCATGTGTGACCAGAAATCTCCCACGCCACGAGTGCGCCATGCCGATTTAAGAAGTTCGTGGAAAGCCAGTAAGCGATCGCCCCAACCTTGAAAGTCAGAGTATGCAATCGATGCATCACTTAACTTTTTCACAGAAGAGACAGAAATCTTTTTCGCGATATTCCCATTTTCAATCAGGAAAGATCCAGCGCCTTTTTCGGCATACCAACGTCGATAAAGCGCGGGGGCTGATACGACGCCAAGAATTACTTGCCCATCCTCAACGAGTGCAATAAGAGTTGCCCATGTTGGTACTCCGCGAAGGTAATTCTTAGTGCCATCAATTGGATCAATCACCCAGTATCGACCGGCATTTTTTTGATCTGCTGCGCTATCCCCAAATTCTTCGCCAACAATTCCATCAGTTGGAAACTCACTTGCAATCGCATCGCGAATCGCTGTCTCTACCGCTTTATCAGCATCTGTCACTGGAGTGTTATCCGGTTTTGTTGTGATGACAAGATCAAGTGCGTGATATCGGGAAAGTGAAATGGCATCGGCAATATCTGCAAGCGTGAGAGCAAACTTTAGTTCCGCGCTCAGATCGTCTTGAACTTTCCCAGTCTGCTGCGTGCTCATGATTGCATTCTATCTTTTACTTCAATTACTCGCCGATTACAGGGTTTTTATCCTTGAGTTCTAAGAGTGATCTCAAACTCGTCACCCTTGTTAAGCGTTCAGGATCGATAACGCCATTGGGTGCAACCCACTCATTGAGGCGACAACTTGGCTCGTAATGAGTGCAATTACTTAAACACCCTTGAGTGACCTCAGCAATGTCAGCAAAGGCGGCAATGATTCGATTGGAATCAAGGTGGGCTAGCCCAAATGCGCGAATGCCTGGAGTATCAATGATCCAACCGTCATGACTTTTTAGCTGTGATGAAAGCGGAAGTGCAATCGCACTTGATGAAGTATGGCGACCACGTCCAGTAACAGTATTTACGACTCCAGTAATTCTTCCTGCATGTGGAACGAGTGCATTTATGAGAGTTGATTTTCCAACGCCTGAATGTCCAACAAGTACCGAAGTTTTACCAAAGAGAATTGCCGCGACCTTTGCCAAATCACTTTCATGAGTTTGCGCTGTTGAAGATGATGTAAGTATCTGCACACCAAGTTTTTTATACTCTTCTACAAAATCTGGCAGTGGCGCCAAGTCTGTCTTCGTCATTAGTAGAAAGGGGGTAATGTTTTCGTGGAAAGCACAGACTAAGAAGCGATCAATTAGGCCGCGACGTGGCTCTGGGTTGGTAACTGCCGCCACGATTACTAGTTGATCAATATTTGCAACAATTGTGCGCTCCATCTGAGCGGCATCATCGACGGTACGGCTCAATGAATTTCGACGCGGTTCAACTGTCACGATTCGGGCAAGTGATCCGGGTGCACCGCTCACATCGCCAACTAATTTGACGCGATCACCAACGACTACGGACTTCGGGCCAAGCTCGCGTGCCTTCATCGCTGTAACAATTACGGCTTCATCGGTAATACATGTGGTTCGACCACGATCAACTGTAGTTACTAGTCCAAATATTGCATCTTCATGTGCCGGGCGATCTTTACTGCGAGGACGAGTACGTCGCGATGGGCGGATGCGAACATCCGATTCGTCATATGAATAAGGCTTCATTGAAGCAGGCTCGTCCAAAGCCCAGGGAAATCAGGGAGAGTTTTACGGGTTGTCGCGATATTTTCAACCTGGATATCTTTCACAAGTAGACCAATCACCGCAGCAGCAGTTGCTAATCGATGATCGTCATATGTATGAAAAGTCGCCCCGTGTAAATTGCGACCAAATTCTTCCGTTGGATTGATATGTAAGACACTTTCTTCTTCGGTCACATCACCACCAAGAGCATTTATCTCATGAGTGAGTGCAGCAAGTCGATCAGTTTCGTGCAGGCGCAGATGTGCAATTCCGCGAAGATGAGAAGGGGAGTCTGCCAGTGTTGCTAGCGCTGCAATCGCTGGAGTTAATTCACCAACGTCATGGAGATCAATATCGATTCCGTGAATCGCATCGCCACCTGTAATTTTTAATCCGTCGGCAGTAAATTCACAGTGCGCCCCCATGCGGGTAAAAATATCGCGCAACTGATCACCGGGTTGAGTTGTCTGCCGTGGCCAATCCGAAATAGTCACGCTGCCACCACAGACCATCGATAATGAGAGAAAAGGTGCTGCATTTGAGAGATCAGGTTCAATCACAAGGTCTACGCCATGCAGCGGACCAGGCTTTACGCTCCATCGTTGTGCAACGCGATCAACTTCTACATCAGCGCCAAAATCTTTTAACATTGCAACGGTCATGTTAATATGAGGCATAGATGGCAGTGGTCCACCGGAGTGAGTTACCGATATTCCATTTTCCATACTTGGTCCAATAAGTAAGAGCGCGGATAAAAATTGACTCGACTTACTGGCATCGATTGTGATGGAACCGCCTGGAATCGTACCTTTTCCAGCAATGCTCAGTGGCAGGCTGTATCGATCACCGTGGTTGATGGAAATTCCGAGTTCTTCTAACGCTTGAATCACTGGAGCTACCGGGCGCTCGTAGGAGCGTGGATCACCATCGAATTCAATCTTACCGTGAGCAAGGCTTGCTAGCGGCGGCAAAAATCGCATCACTGTTCCTGCGTTACCAACATCGATGCGCGCCGGCCCACGTAATGGCGCAGGAGTGATTAACCAACTTCCATCGCTTTGATCGACAATTGAAATACCGAGTGCACGAAGGCCGGCAACCATTAATTCGCTATCACGTGAAATCAGGGGTTTGCGAAGTGTAGATGGGGACGTTGCTTGCGCAGCGAGAATGAGTGCGCGATTAGTTACTGACTTTGAACCCGGAATTTCAACGACAACATCAACACTTTTACGTCCACGATAAATCGCAGGCCAGAGTGGCGATGTAGTTGAATCCATCTTCCAAGTCTACCCGTCGTAGACTTCTACTTGTGTGCGGGAGATATGCCAGAACTCAAGGTGCGGATGAGATTTTTGAGACCTTTGATCTCAATTCATCTGAGGTAGATAACTCACTTCCGCTTAATTGGAATATTGCACCAACCAATCAGATTTATATCATTCGCGGTGAAAAGACCTTAGCTACTGCGTCATGGGGGTTGATTACACCATGGCTGGCTGATCCTGCTGCCGCACGGGCTTCGCAATCACATGCGATAAATGCACGGAGTGAATCTATTCACGAGAAACCAACTTTTCGCGACGCCTTTCGAAGAACCCGTTGCATCATTCCGATAAATGGATATTACGAGTGGTCTAGTGCGCTCGGAAAATATCCACCAAAGCAACCGTTTTATATTTCTCCTGATCCAAAAGTGCAACCCCACGCCTTTGCTGTTGCTGGAATCTGGAGTAGTTGGCGATCTCCGCTTGGAGAAATTATCGAGAGTGCATCAATTATTACGCGCGAAGCGGTGGGTGAACTCGCAACTATTCACAGTCGAATGCCGGTCATGCTTCCAGAAGCACGTTGGGAAAATTGGCTTGATCCAGCGCTGCGAGAAATTGAAGAGTTACGAAAGTTAATCGTCGTAGCTGCTCCAGATTATGGCCTCCGCGCACATCCGGTTTCGACGCGAGTTAACACCGTTGCCCAGAATGGCCCCGATTTAATCACAGAGATTTCACTGGGTGAACCCACCACTCTTTTCTAGTTTGCCACGACCCACATTTACTAAATTTGGGATAGCCTAGAAGCGATGACATCGAAAGATTTGGTCCTAGAGAACGCAGCCGATCGCAACGCTCGGTTTGAACGTGATGCCATCGTTTTCATGGATCAGCTCTACGCTGCCGCACTTCGTTACACCCGCAATCCGGAAGATGCGCGCGATCTTGTGCAAGATACTTATATGAAAGCATTTGCCTCTTTTCATCAATTTGAAGAAGGTACAAATCTTCGAGCATGGCTCTACCGAGTCCTCACTACAACTTTTATAAATTCATATCGAAAGAAACAGCGTCAGCCGTTGATTGCCAATAATGAGATTGAAGATTGGCAGGTTGAAAAGGCACAGAGCCATACCAGTGACCAAGGTAAATCGGCTGAGGTAGAAGCGCTCGAGAATCTTCCAGATAGCGATATCAAGAATGCGCTTTCGGAATTGCCGGAAGAGTTTCGGATGGCGGTCTATCTCGCAGATGTCGAAGGTTTCTCATATAAAGAAATTGCCGAAATTGTTGGTGTGCCCGCGGGTACCGTCATGTCACGACTTCACAGAGGGCGCAAACTCTTACGTGAAAAGCTAAAAGACTATGCAAGTGAATTGGGTTATTCGACAGATAAAGGTTCGAATAATGTTGATGGAACTTCGAAGGAGGTTTCAGAATGACCTTCTACGGAGTTAAAGAAATTGGCTGCCCACAGGTGTTGGCTTCACTTATCTTTATTATTGAAGATGCAACGGAAGAGATTGAGCGCCAGGATGAAATTGTTGGTCATATAACGACCTGTCTGCAATGTGCACAAGAGTTAGCGCACGAGCGCTTTACTCAAAGTTTCCTGATTCAATCTTTGCGCAGATCCTGTCAAGAGAAAGCCCCACAAGGACTTTATGAAAGTATTCAGAACCAACTTCTTGCAGCTTTCGCTGGTAGTGGTCAGAGCACCGAAGTTGTCACCACATTTTCCATGACTGAAATTTCGATTGAGATTGATGAATTTGGCAATGTCGAACACCACGAAGTGCAGATAGAGCAGACTCAAATTCAAAGAATTGAATTTACAGATAGCTCTGATGGTGGAGAAAAATAGTGAAGCCAGCTGAGGAAGTAATCGGCGCAGTTGGCCTATCAACGATGGTCGTACGGCCTGGTGATACCTGTGTCGCAATGGGAATCTCAGATCTACCAATACTTGCCACATCTCACATCATGCATTCAATGGAGAGCGCGACTGTTGCAGCGTTGACGGAGAATCTCGATCCAGGCGAGACGACGGTTGTCGAAAAATTTGAACTTACTATTTTAGATTCTGTTGGAATCGGAGCAGAGATTCGCTGTACTGCCCGATGTATTCAAGTTGATGGGAAAGAACTTCAATTTCTCTGCGATCTCTATGATGGAGAACGTCATCTAGCCCAAGGGGTAATAATGAGAAAGGCGGTGGAGCGAGTATCTTTCCTCGCACGCACCGCCGCTCAATCTCTTATCAATGAAAACTAGCTTCAGTTTTAAGAAGCTACTTCTGGTTAACAAAAACCACTCGTAAGACTTGCGTTGATCTCTCTTTCTTTACTTCTTTGTTGCCCAGAAAATTTCTCCAATTTCATCAATCTTTGCGATCAATGAGTCTGCGACAGCAACATCCTGACTTCCCTTTGTTCCCGCAGCGCCAGCAAGCTTTGTCGCTTCGTTGAAGAGAGAGTGCAGTTGTGGGTATTGTTCAAAATGTGGTGCCTTAAAGTAATCAGTCCAGAGAACCCAGAGGTGCTCTTTAACTGCATGTGAACGTTCTTCTTTGATAGCAACAGAACGTGAGCGGAAATCTGTATCAGTGTTGGCTGCATACTTTTCCATACAGGCTTTAACAGATAGCGCTTCGATGCGAGCTTGTGCAGGGTCATAGACTCCACAAGGTAAGTCGCAATGTGCATAGACGGTTATTGATGGCTTAAAAATGTTTTTCATGTATGGCAGACTACATCGCATGAGACTTTTTAGCATCGTCAAGGTCGAAGGCGAATCTATGGCTCCAACCCTGATCCCTGGAGATGCCCTTTACGTCCGTTGGTTCTCCCGAAAAGGTGCCAAAGCCAGTGCGGTAAAGGTTGGCGAAATTGTTATCTTGGAGCGAGAAGAACAACCCGGCATCTTCTACATCAAGCGGATTGAAAAGATCGCGGCCAAGGGCGTGTGGTTAAAAAGCGAAAACCCAAAAGGTACAGATTCAACGACATGGGGCTGGGTGCCACCGAGTGCGATCAAAGCGAAGTATCTCTTTCGCACCAAGAAGGCTAAACGTACTTCTTAGCGCGTAAAGGTTTTAGCGCGTAAATGCCTCATACATCAACGCTTTAGCTTCTTCTTCATGTAGATGATGATTT
This sequence comes from Candidatus Planktophila sp., assembly GCA_041687825.1. Classification (GTDB taxonomy): domain Bacteria; phylum Actinomycetota; class Actinomycetes; order Nanopelagicales; family Nanopelagicaceae; genus Planktophila. The sequence goes on along the minus strand of JBDNJI010000010.1, from coordinate 7,255 downwards.
CCGGTCGCCGGTGATGCGGTTGCACGACGTGAAACGCGACGAAGTATTCGAGAATCTAATCCGCGGCCACCGTGGGCTTCAGATGTGCGCAGCGCAATGTACGACCATGGACCTTGGTTAGCTGGCTCATCTTGTACCCAGAGCAGATTCGCATTTGGATGTTGTGCAGCAACTGCTGCCATCTCATCGATTGGTAGTGGATAGAGAAGTTCAACCCGAGCAATCGCTGTTGTGTGTTCGCCAAGACGATCACGTTCTGCAACTAAGTCGTGATAAATCTTGCCAGAGCAGAAAATTACTCGTGATGCATTTTGAACTTTCTTATCACCAATGACAGGATGGAAAGTTCCAGAAGTAAACTCACTTAGAGTCGATGCGGCAGCCTTGAGACGTAACATCGATTTTGGCGTAAAGACAACCATCGGTCTACGAGTTGGGTTTGCCATATGCCAACGAAGCAAGTGGAAGTAAGAAGCCGGGCTTGATGGCTGGGCCACCGTCATATTCTGCTCAGCACAAAGAAGCAAGAAGCGCTCAATCCGAGCAGATGAGTGATCCGGTCCTTGTCCCTCGTATCCATGAGGGAGCAGGAGAACAACCGATGATCGCTCGCCCCATTTTTGTAGCGCGGAAGAGATAAATTCATCAACGATTGTCTGTGCACCATTTACGAAATCTCCGAACTGGCCTTCCCACATAACAAGTGCGTCTGGGCGAACAACGGAATATCCGTATTCAAAGCCCATCGCTGCATATTCTGACAGGAGTGAGTCAACAACAAAGAATTGATTCTCATCAGTGATCAGCGATCGAAGTGGAGTCCATTCGCTGCCATTTTCCTTATCAACGACAACAGCGTGGCGGTTGCTAAATGTTCCGCGGCGTGAATCTTGACCAGCTACTCGAATTGGGTGGCCTGCCTTGAGTAATGAACCGAAGGCAAGGAGTTCACCCATTGACCAATCGATGGTGCCATCGTTGAGCATCTCCACTCGCTTTTGTAATTGTGGGATGAGTTTTGGATGGACGCTAAAGCCTTCAGGTACTGCAACCTGTGTTGCAGCAATTTCACGTGCTAACTCTTCGGTAATTGCAGTTGCAACAGCTTCCGCTGCTAGCGCAACTGGTGCAACAAAGTTCTTATCATGTTCAGGTTCATGGTTATTTACTGAAGTAAATACCGCTTCTAGTTGGCTCTGATAATCAGTCGCAATTTCATCAGCTTCTTGTGGAGTGATATCTCCACGACCAACGAGGGCTTCGGTGTAAAGAGTACGAGTCGAACGTTTTGCATCAATGAGTTTGTACATCATCGGTTGCGTAAAGCTTGGCTCATCACCTTCATTGTGGCCGCGTCGACGGTAGCAGACCATATCGATCACAACATCTTTATTAAATTCTTGACGGTATTCAAATGCGATGCGAGCAACGCGAACGCAAGCTTCCGGGTCGTCGCCATTTACATGGAAGACCGGTGCTGAAATTATCTTTGCCATATCCGTTGAATAAACAGATGTACGTAATGCATGAGGAGAAGTTGTAAATCCAACTTGATTATTAATCACGATATGAATAGTGCCGCCGGTGCGATATCCGCGAAGTTGTGAGAGCTGTAGAACTTCCGCATTAACGCCTTGGCCAGCAAAAGATGCATCGCCGTGGAGCAGGATTGGGAGTACTGAGAAAGCGCCCTTAATGTTTAGTCGATCCTGCTTTGCGCGAACAATTCCCTCGAGTACCGGGTTTACCGCTTCTAAGTGGGAAGGGTTTGCGGCGAGATAAATCTTTGTGGTCGCACCAGATTCAGCGGTGAAAATTCCCTCAGTACCCAAGTGGTATTTCACATCGCCTGAGCCATGCACTTCGTTTTCCGCATAGTGGCCTTGGAATTCTTGGAAGATCTGACCGTAGGATTTTCCAGCAATATTTGTCAGCATGTTTAGGCGGCCACGGTGTGGCATACCGATACAAACTTCATCGAGTCCGAGATCTGCCGCTGCCGAAATAATTGCATCGGTAAGTGGAATAACTGATTCTCCGCCTTCGAGTGAGAAACGTTTCTGGCCAACGAATTTTGTCTGCAAGAACGACTCAAATGCTTCAGCGCTATTGAGTTTACGAAGAATACGAAGTTGCTCCTCGCGATCAGGCTTTGTGAAGCCGATCTCAACATGGGATTGAATCCACTTACGTTCTGCTGGATCAGAGATGTACATATATTCAACGCCGATTGAACGGCAGTATGAGTCACGGAGAATTCCAAGAATCTTACGTAGCTTCATAAACTTCTCGCCACCGAATCCACCGGTTGCAAATTCGCGATCAAGATCCCAGAGAGTAAGACCGTGTGTCACGACATCAAGATCTGGATGTGAGCGCTGTAAATATTCCAACGGATCAACATCGGCCATGAGGTGGCCATAGGTGCGATATGCATGAATCAACTGCTGAACGCGGGCAGTCTTATTGATTTCTTCATCACGTGAGAAATCAAAATCAACTACCCAGCGAATTGGCTGATATGGAATACGTAGCGCAGTAAAAATTTCATCATAGAAATCATCAGCACCGAGTAGGAGTTCATTGAGGCGGCGTAAGAAATCACCAGATGTAGCACCCTGAATGATTCGGTGATCGTATGTGCTGGTTAAAGTAACAATCTTGCTGATCGCATTACGCGCAATCGTTTCTTCACTGGCACCAGCAAATTCGGCTGGATAATCCATAGCGCCAACGCCAATAATTAACCCTTGTCCTTGCACAAGGCGCGGAACTGAGTGCACAGTGCCGATAGTTCCAGGGTTTGTGAGCGAGACCGTTGTGCCCGCAAAATCTTCTACCGTGAGTGAACCGCCCCGAGCCTTTGCCACTGTCGCTTCATATGATGCCCAGAATTGACCGAAGTCGAGCGCCTCACAGCCCTTAATTGATGGAACTAGCAGCTGGCGCGATCCATCTGGCTTTGCTAAATCGATTGCGATTCCAAGATTGATATGTGTCGGGCGTCCGATAGCAGGCTTTCCATCTAGCTCTGTGTAGAAAGCATTCATCTCTGGCATCTTGCGCATCGCTTTAATCATTGCATAAGCGATGATGTGTGTGAAGGAAATCTTTCCACCACGACCACGCTTCAAGTGATTATTAATTACGGTGCGGTTATCAATCATTAACTTCGCCGGGATTGCACGAACCGATGTTGCAGTTGGAACTGAAAGTGAACCTTCCATACTTGCAACTACTCGACCTGCGACACCGCGCAAAGGTTCAATCGTTGCCTCACCAGGAGTTGTTACAACTGGTGCTGGCTTTACAACAACCTGTGCAGGTGTGGGCGAATTATTCTGTGAAACTGGTGCAACTGCGTTCTGCATTACTGGTGCTGTTGCAGCAACCGGCGCTGGCGTTGACGCAGTTTGCACTTGTGCAGCAACTGCGTTCTGCATTACTGGTGCTGTTGCAGCAACCGGCGCTGGCGTTGACGCAGTTTGCACTGGTGCAGCAACTGGTGCTGTTGCAGCAACCGGAGTTGCACTTACATTTTGTGCAGATTTAGGTACCGGTGGAGTTCCACCCTTAGCGCCACCAGGTGATGAAGTTCCATTGGCAGAAGTCGCTGCTCCGGGTGCTGTCGGTGTATATGTCTTAAAAAATTCGAGCCACTCGGGTGTGACAGAAGATGGATCGCTCTGAAAGCGCTCGTACATCTCTTCTACGAGCCAATCATTAGCTCCGAAGTCTTGCCCTGGTTGCGTAGCCGACACTGGCGCGCTCCTTATAGATAAGTGAAAATGGTTTTTCGCTATTGCTAAGACTATCGGCTCAGCCGAGCGTAGAAAATCGTCTTTTGCGCGAGATTACGCACACTCGCCCTCATTTCCTACGATCGTGAGAACCCATAGGGCGCTCTACTTGGGATGAGGTGACTGACGAACCATTCGCCGCGTCCTTTGCGCCCACCGCCTTGAGGGTGCGCAAACGGTGAAGAATTGGCAGAGTTCACCCATGACCACAGCCCCTCTCGCCATTATCTCCGGCGGCAGCCGCGGTCTCGGATTCGAAGTAGCTCGTGGCTTGGCGGCGCAGGGATATCAATTGGCCTTGATCGCAAAAGATTCGGCGCGATTGGCAGCGGCGCAATCTGCCCTAGGTGGTGAATTTCCGTCGGTTGAAATTTCGACCCATGCCATCGATCTTGATGTCAGTGATAACAAAGCGATGGAAGGTGCGCGTGCCCAAATGGCTGCGCTTAAGCAGCAACTTCCAGTGCCGAGCGCACTTGTATTAGCCCACGGAGTGATGAGCGAGAAGATGTCGAAGACTCTGCGCACCACCGATGAAGAGTGGCGACGAGTTCTCTCCATAAATCTTGATTCAGTTTTCATGTTAGTGAATGAACTTGTACCAGCGATGGCAGAGGCTCGAAATGGTCGCGTCGTAATTTTCTCTGCATGTCTTGGTCGCATGTCTGGCCCAGGAAATGCTGGTGGCTTAGCGCCATACCGAATTAGTAAAGCTGGCGTCAATGCACTCGTGCGAAATCTTGCACACGAGAGTGGACTCGGCGCTCGCGGGTTACTCGTCGATGCAATCTGCCCTAATCACTCACGAACCGATATGGGCGGTGCTGATGCACCACGAAGTGCCGAAGAAGGCGCAGCGACTGCGCTCTGGTTATTAAATCGACCATTTACTGCAACAAGTTCTGACCCAAAAGAAAATACGACCGGTGTTCTTTGGGAAGATAATGAAATCGTGCCTTGGTAATGAAGAGTTATAGGTAAATTGTAAGCATTTTAACCTCGTCCGATGTAAGGCATCTGCGTTGCCATGACTGTCATAAATGCAACATTCGCAGTTAACGGTAAATTAGCCATGCTAAGAACTGCATCGGCAACAATTTGTGGATTTAACATCGGTTCGGCGGCTATTTCACCATTGGCTTGCAAAACACCAGAGCCATGAGCAGCAGCCATTTTTGTTTCAGCATTTCCAATATCTATCTGGCCACAGGCAATGTTGTACTTTCTTCCGTCAAGGGATGTCGAGCGGGTTAGTCCGGTAACGGCATGTTTTGAAGCAGTATATGGGGCGGAGTTTGGTCGCGGGACGTGGGCCGATATTGAACCATTATTAATAATTCTGCCTCCTTGCGGATTTTGGCTCTTCATAATTTCAAATGCCTGTTGTGTGCAGTAAAAAACCCCACCAACATTTACATTTAAAACCTGCTGCCAATCTTCAGGTGAAATCTCCTCTAGTAAGGAAGCGGGGGATGCGATACCAGCATTATTGAAAAGTAAATCAAGCCGACCAAATTTAGTTTTTACTTCAGCAAATGAATTAACTACAGATTGCTGATCGCTGACATCGCAGGCAATTGCTACTGCACAACTTCCTAACTCTGAGGCGATTTTCTTCAGTCCAGTTTGATCCCGTCCGAGCAACGCTACCGTCCAGCCATCTTTAACCAAAGTAGCGCTCGTGACTGCTCCAATACCGCGATTTGCTCCGGTCACGACTGCAAATTTACTCATTGAGATAGCCCTGGAATCTGACCACCTAGTTCATCATCAATATGTACTTGTATTAATTGATCAAAAGTCTCCTCACAAGTAAAACCTAAGGATCTTGCGCGATGGGTATCAAATTTTGGAAAGTTCCAACTCTTAATAATCTCCTGCACAATTGGATCAGGTTCATCTTTGATAAGTGCAATAATTTTATCCCCTGCTACGCGGCGCAGCGCATCAATTTCATCACCCAAAGTCGCATGAATTCCCGGCATCATGAGTGAACGGCGCAGACCTAATAGCGAGGTATCCATTTGTGCAGCATGGATTAAGAAACCAACGGCAGAGCGGGGAGAGGTAAAGATCATGCTTGAATCTTTATCAGCAGTAAGAGTTGTCTCAATTCCCATCAGCGGTTCACGGATGATATTTGAGAAGACGCCTGAGGCGGCGGCGTTTGGCAAACCGGGGCGAACACATAAAGTTGGGAGCCGTAAACCAACCCCATCAAATATTCCACGTCGACTGTAATCATTAAGTAGTAGTTCACTGATAGCCTTTTGAACACCATAACTTGTGGTTGGTTGCAGAATAAAGTTGTCATCAGCTACCTCTAAATATGGACCGCCATAAACTGCTACTGATGAAGTAAAAACTACTCGGGGTAGGTACTGATCTGAAATCTCTCGGATAGCCTCGAAAAGATTGCGCACCCCGTCAAGATTTACTCGATAACCTTTTTCAAAATCAGCCTCTGCTTCACCTGAAACTACTGCAGCAAGATGAAAGATTAGATCTGGTTTTTGCGCAATAATCCTGTTACACACTTGCCGGTCAGTGATATCTGCAATCTCAGAAATTAGTTTAAATTCGTGGCCCTCAAAAGCTTGTGAGTGTTTGTAAGCATCTACAACGGTGATCACTTCGATCTTCTTGCCATTGATAGCACCCACTTTGGCAAGGCCAGTAATAAGTTTTTGGCCAAGCATTCCGCCACCACCGGTAATTAATATTTTCACTGTGACAAGATACCCCACAATCTTTCTACTTCAAGATACAAAGAAAATTCGCTTAAACGTTATTGCGTGTAAGACACTTAATACTAATAGATTATTACATTCAATTAATAAAAAACACGCTTAAATCAAGTGGCTTTGTGAGTGACTCAAAACCCCGACTCTAACGAAGAGTCGGTGGTACATAATAATATTTTCGCTACTGTAACGCTATAAGTATTTCAGTAGCGCGCCTACTTCGACACATGGCTTGGGCTAATCAAGAGACAATTAAGCATGTGCAGGGTCTTCCAGAAGATTCGCTCAAGGCATTTGTAACCAATCCAGAGTGGTTTGTCGCTGAAATACTGCACCACATCGTTGATTCTGCAGATCACTACGTCTTCAATATCACCGGTCAACCAGCGATTACAGAACCAGGCGATGACTGTATTGCTGATGTTGAAAAACTTTCAGATCTCACTCGTTTAGCAGAGCAGGCCGCATTAGTCGATGCTCTTTTAGTTGGCGCAGCAGAGCTAGATGATGTCTGGCTTGATCTGGAAAACGACAATGGTCCATTCCAGCGCCTTCGCTCGACAGTGTTATCACAGGCCATTCATCACGCGACCGAACATCGTGCACACATCGCAAGTGCCTTAGAAGCCAAGGGATTTGAGCCCGTCAATCTCGATGATATTTCTCTCTGGGATTATGAGAAATACGAAACAGCACACGGCCTTCGCGATC
>JBDNJI010000009.1:0-21829 GCA_041687825.1 Candidatus Planktophila sp. | reverse complement strand
AGCCCGAGTAACCTTATTTCATGGCTCATGACTTCGAGAAGATACGTCATGACTTTGCCTTTCATCTAGAGCGTGAGCGAAATTTATCCGTACATACTGTCCGGGCATATCTTGGAGATATAGATAGTTTGTTGAGCCATCTGGGTTCTTTGAAAGTCGTTTCGTTTTCGGAACTGACCTTGGCGCACATCCGTTCGTGGTTGGCCAATCTGCAAGTTAAAGGTGGAGCGCGCACGACGTTGTCGCGGCGGGCGGTATCGATTCGGATATTTACTAAGTGGGCTTTTAAGAAAGGCCATCTGCCAATTGATGTGGGGATTTCACTGGCAACGCCAAAGGGACAGCGCACCTTGCCGGAGGTACTCACTGTTGCTGATGCTGGGCTGGCGATGGATGCGTTGGAGCAGCGGGTGGGAGAAGAAGATGGACCGTTGGCGGTTCGTGATTTAGCGATTGTGGAAGTCTTGTATGCAACAGGTGCCCGAGTATCAGAGCTCTGTGGTTTGGATTTCTCAGATGTGGATTATGCCCGCAATACGATTCGTGTTTTGGGTAAGGGAAATAAAGAGCGCACGATCCCATTGGGTGCACCGGCGATGAAGGCTCTTGTTGCCTGGATTAAGAACTCGCGGTCAAATATTGCAATCGATGCATCGGGCGCTGCGATATTTCTGGGGGCGCGTGGTCGGCGTATTGATCAGCGCACGGTTCGCACCGTTGTCTATCAGGCACTTTCCGCGTTAGAAGGAGTAGAGCGAATGGGACCACATGCACTTCGACATTCGGCAGCGACTCATTTACTTGAAGGCGGGGCAGACCTTCGGACTGTGCAGGAAATTTTGGGCCATGCATCTTTGGCGACGACGCAGATCTATACCCATGTATCGACAGAGAGGCTACAAAAAGCCTTTAAGCAGGCTCATCCCCGCGCATAGCCGCGGTCAATTGCACTGCTTTTGCTCAGGTAGAATTTTACCCAGCGCCACTTGAAAAAGTGGTGACTTCTCAGCATCTAATTCATGAGTCGCTTGCGAGGAATGAAGGCCACTTCGGTCTGATTGCAAAATCAGTCGGCGTTGTAGATGCGACGGACTTAACAAATTGTTGAGTCATAAACCGAGCAGATTTTCTGCGTGTGTTTTGCGCGCGTAAGAAGATCTAAAAAGGAGTGCCGTCATGGCAGGAGTAACAATGCGAGAACTCCTCGACAGTGGAGTCCACTTTGGACATCAAACACGTCGATGGAATCCAAAGATGAAGCGTTTTATTTTCACAGAGCGCAATGGCATCTACATCATCGATATTCAGCAATCACTTGCACTTATCGATCAGGCTTATGCCTTTATTAAAGATACAGTTGCCAAAGGTGGCCACGTTCTATTCGTTGGCACAAAGAAGCAAGCACACCAGCCAATAATCACGCAGGCTGCACGCGTTGGAATGCCAACCGTGACAGAGCGCTGGTTAGGTGGAATGCTCACCAACTTCCCAACTGTCTACAAGCGTATTTTGCGCCTCAAGGAACTTGAAGCACTTGAGAATGCAAACGACATGTTGCTTACAAAGAAGGAACTTCTAGTTCTTCGTCGTGAGCGCGAGAAGCTACATAAAAACCTTGATGGTATTCGCCACATGACTAAGTTGCCTTCAGCAATTTGGGTTGTCGATACTAAGAAAGAGCACCTAGCAGTTGCAGAAGCAAAGAAGCTAGGTATCCCAGTGATTGCAATTCTTGATACCAACTGCGATCCAGATGAAGTTGATTACAAGATTCCAGGTAACGACGATGCAATCCGTTCAATTGAATTGCTTACTCGCGTCATGACAGATGCAATTGTTGAGGGTCTCAAGGCTCGCACAACAGCTGCACCTGCAGATGTAAAGGCACCGGCTGAAGCCGCTGCTGCTGATCTGGAAAACCAGATTCTTGCCGCTGCGCCAGCTGATGCTGTTGCACCAGCCGATGCTGATTCTGTTGCCTCAACTGGCGCTGTTGCACAGACACCGGAGGCGTAACAATTGGCTAATTACACAGCAGAAGATGTAAAGCGCCTGCGCGAAGCAACTGCAGCAGGAATGCTCGATTGCAAGAAGGCACTCGATGAAGCAGATGGCAATTACGAAAAAGCCGTTGAACTCATTCGTGTGAAGGGCCTCAAGGGCGTTACCAAGCGCGAAGGTCGTCTTACTTCTAATGGTTTGGTTGTGGCAAAGGTTTCTGGCGAGGTCGGCGTCATGCTCGAACTCAATTGTGAGACTGACTTTGTTGCTAAGGGTGAGCGTTTTATCGCACTCGGTGATGAATTAGTTGAGCACTTGCTTGCAAGCAAGAGCCCAGATCTTGCAGCATACCTAGGATCATCAATGGCTAACGGTAAGAGCGTTCAATCTGTAATCGATGAAGCCAATGCAACACTTGGTGAGAAGATTGAAGTTCGCAACGTTGCAGTTATTGAAGGTCCAGTTGGTCTCTATCTCCACAAGACCAGCCCAGATCTTCCACCTCAAGTGGGCGTACTTGTCTCACTTGTAAAAGAGGCGGCAGAAGTTGGTAAAGATATTGCGCAGCACATCGCAGCATTTGCACCAAAGTTTGTACACCGCGATGACGTACCAGCTGATTTGATAGAGAACGAGCGCCATGTTGCAGAGGCAACTGCTCGCGAAGAGGGTAAGCCAGAAGCTTCACTTTCAAAGATCGTCGAAGGTCGCATCACAGGTTTCGTAAAGGAAGTCAGCTTGCTCGAGCAATCATTTGCTAAAGATGCCAAGAAGACAGTCCAGCAGATCCTTGACGAGGCAGGAACCGCCGTCAAGAAGTTCCACCGTTTCCGCGTCGGTCAGTAGACTTAACGCAAGTTCTAGATAGCGAAAAGGAGCACTCATGCCAGGTACCAGAGGTACTTATAAAAGAGTGCTCCTTAAGCTTTCTGGAGAAGTTTTTGGTGGCAATAAAGGCGTCGGTGTTGATCCCGATGTTCTGCAAGATGTAGCTAGACAAATCAAAGATGTTGTAATGACCGGAGTTCAGGTTGCCATCGTTGTTGGTGGCGGTAACTTCTTCCGCGGCGCCGAACTTTCAGAACGTGGCATGGAGCGCTCTCGCGCTGACTACATGGGAATGCTCGGGACAGTGATGAACTGTCTAGCGTTACAAGATTTTCTTGAGAAAGAAGATGTAGATACTCGCGTGCAAACTGCGATCACTATGGGGCAAGTTGCTGAGCCATATGTTCCGCGCCGTGCGATTCGCCACCTCGAAAAAGGTCGGGTTGTAATTTTTGGTGCTGGGGCAGGAATGCCATTTTTCACAACCGATACCGTGGCTGCCCAGCGCGCACTTGAAATCGGTGCCGAGGCTTTGCTGCTTGCAAAATCTGGCGTCGATGGCGTCTACAACGCAGACCCTCGTATAGATCCCGCCGCAATTAAATATGACACCATCTCTTACGATGAAGTTCTACAGAAATCACTCGCAGTAGCCGATGCCGCAGCCTTTAGCCTCTGTCGGGAAAATAAGCTTCCGATCGTGGTCTTTGATTTAATGGAAAATGGCAATATTGGTCGCGCCGTACGCGGTGAGAAGATTGGAACGCTCGTTAACTAATCTAGTTAACAGGCGTCTAAGTTAGAAAAGAGCAATCAAAATGGCAGATGTAAATAGCGCCCTCTCAGAGGCGACCGAGAAGATGAATAAGGCAGTTGAAGTTGCTAAAGATGACTTCGGTGCAATTCGTACCGGTCGTGCACACCCTGCCATGTTTAACAAGATCATGGTCGATTACTACGGCACCTACACCGCGCTCTCGCAGTTGGCTTCGATTCAGATTCCAGAGAACAGAATGGCGATCGTTTCACCCTTTGATAAAGGTGCAATGGCATCTATCGAAAAAGCTATCCGTGACTCTGATCTTGGCGTTAACCCATCATCTGATGGTTCAATGATTCGAGTTGCTCTGCCACAACTGACCGAAGAGCGTCGTAAAGATTTTATTAAGGTAGCAAAGACCAAGGCGGAGGATTCACGTATTGCGATGCGCAACATCCGTCGCGCTGCAAAAGAGTTAATGGAGAAGTTAGAAAAAGATGGCGATATCGGTAAAGATGATTTAAGCCGTGGCGAGAAAGAGTTAGAGAAGATTACTTCTGAGCATGTCTCAAAGATTGACGATCTACTCAAGCATAAGGAATCTGAACTTCTCGAAGTTTAAGAATTCAAACTCCCATGAACGAGATGACATGAGCGATATACATTCGATTAACGAGGCGATTAATAAGCGCGCTGGTCGAAAGTTGCTGCCATCTATCGTTGTGGGAATCTCCATTATCGTCACCGTCTGGTTATCACTGGAATTCGAGCCAATCTTCTTCGCCGCACTTGTTGCACTGGCGCTAGTCCTTGGTACTCGTGAATTATCGACTGCGCTGACCAGCGTTGGCTTCGTTAACTCATTTCGCACACTTGCAATCGCTGTTGTCTTCATCTCGGCTGCTACCTGGTTTGGTGGAATCAACGGACTTGCGATCGCGACGTCGGTGGCATTTACCCTGATCGCAGTGATCTCACTGCGACATGGCACTGAAAACTTTGTGAAGCGATCGAGTGCAACTGCCTTAGCGTTGCTCTACCTACCTTTCCTGGGCGGCTTTCTTATTCTGATCGCTCGGCCAAGTAACGGCCATGCCGCTGTGATGACCTGCATTGTCTTGATCGGATGCAATGACACCTTTGGATATCTAGTCGGTGTGCTGATCGGTAAACATCGCCTGGCACCATCGATTAGCCCAAAGAAATCAATCGAAGGCTTAATCGGATCAGTCGTCTTCACGATGGCCGGCGGGGGATTGGCATTTCATTACATTCTCGATACTGATTTCCGATACGGGATTGCAACTGGTTTAGTCACAGTCATCACTGCCACATTTGGAGATCTGATCGAGAGTGCAATCAAGCGCGATCTAGCGATCAAAGATATGGGCAATTTATTGCCTGGCCACGGTGGAATGCTGGATCGATTAGATTCGGTACTCTTCTCTGTCCCTGTAATCTATATGGCCTTTGAATTGGTGAAACGTCTCTCATGAAAGAACTCAATTTAGTCTTTGATGAACCGGTTCAACGTAAGAAAGCTCCTAAACATATTGCCGACCTTTCTCCAGCAGAGCGTAAAGAGTGGGCGAAAGAGTTGGGTTTCCAACCATTTCGCGCAGCCCAAGTCGCCACCCATTACTTCACACACTTGTCCGAAACTGCGGCAGAGTGGAGCGACATTCCAGCAGATCAACGACAAGAGATTGCTGATGTACTTACGCCAAAACTTATCGAGTTAGTAACAACCCGCACCACTGATGGTGGAATGACTCGTAAGGATCTATGGAAGCTCCACGATGGAGTTTTAGTTGAGTCAGTATTAATGCGATACACAGATCGCGTTACTGTCTGTATCTCATCCCAAGCAGGATGTGGAATGAACTGTCCTTTCTGCGCTACTGGCCAGGCAGGACTTACTCGCAATTTAACTGCCGCCGAAATTACCGCCCAAATTGTGGCGGCGGCTCGCGCCTGTGTTGCTGGTGAATTACCGGGTGGACCAACTCGTCTTTCAAATATTGTCTTTATGGGAATGGGCGAACCACTTGCTAATTACAACGCGGTAGCGCGCACTCTCCATAACATTACCGATCCAAATCCAGATGGACTTGGTATCAGCGCAAGGTCTGTCACAGTCTCTACCGTTGGCCTAGTCAACGGTATAGAAAAACTTATGGATGAGGGCATCAACTGCACGTTGGCAGTTTCGCTACATACTCCAGATGACGAGCTGCGCGATACCTTGGTTCCAATTAATAATCGCTTTAATATCCGTGAAGTCTTGGCCGCAGCTGATGCCTACGAGAAGAAGACTGGCCGTCGTTACTCAATTGAGTATGCACTCATTCGCGATATTAATGATCAATCGTGGAGATCAGATTTATTAGGCCGCCTGCTTAAAAATAGAAATGCGCATGTCAATCTGATTCCACTCAACCCAACGCCTGGCTCGAAATGGACCGCATCGCGGCGAGAAGATGAAGCAGAGTTTGTCCGAATTCTAGAAAGTTATGGCGTACCAGTGACGGTGCGAGATACCCGCGGGCGCGAGATTGATGGGGCATGCGGACAACTCGCAGCTGCCGAAAAAGGGAAAGAATAAGTAGACTCTGGCTTATGAACCTTCGTGAAGCTAGCGCAGCATATGAATCATCAACCCAGTTTTTTCTTAACCTTGCACGTGGTCTCACACCAGAACTCTTAGATGTCTCCCACGAAAACGGTTGGTCTGCCAGACAAATCATTCATCATCTCGCAGATTCAGAAGCACAATCGTATGCACGCCTTCGTCGCCTGATGGCAGAGCCAGAAGGATCAGTGATCCAAGGTTATGACGAAGGCGCATGGGCGGCTTGCGAAAAACTCGGATACACAAACGCTCCGGTAGAGAATTCAATTGCAATATTTGCAGCCGTTCGCGCTGGCTCACTTGATTTAGTAAAACGCCTTGAAGAATCAGATCTTGAAAAATTTGGTGAGCATTCCGAAAGTGGCAAGTACACAGTCGAGAAATGGCTTACCTCGTATACCCAACACCCAACAGATCATGGCGATCAACTTATTCGAGCAACGAAAGGTCAGGAATAGCAAATGAAAAAACTATCCAATTTCGTCAACGGAAAATTAGTTGAATCGACATCAGGTGAAGTCACAACCCTGATTAATCCAGCAACTGCCCAACCATTTGCCACCGCACCAAAGTCCAACGCCGCCGATGTTGATTCCGCCATGAAAGCGGCAGCAGCAGCCTTTCCTGATTGGCGCGACTCAACACCATCGCAGCGCCAACGCGCTCTCCTTAAAATTGCAGATGCGATTGAATCTCGCGCCGATGATTTTGTTGCTACCGAATCAGAAAATTGTGGAAAGCCGCTAGCGCTGACCGCATCTGAAGAAGTACCACCAATGGTCGATCAGATTCGTTTTTTTGCCGGCGCTGCCAGAAATCTAGAAGGCAAATCTGCTGGTGAATATATGACTGGAATGACATCTTTTGTTCGCCGCGAACCAATTGGTGTCTGCGCCCAAGTAACCCCGTGGAATTACCCGATGATGATGGCGGTCTGGAAATGGGCACCTGCAATTGCGGCCGGAAATACCGTTGTCTTAAAGCCAAGTGATACGACGCCTGCATCGACGCTGTTAATGGCACAGGTCATGAGTGAATTTTTACCCGATGGTGTTTTCAATGTGCTCTGTGGCGAACGCGAAACTGGCGCCGCACTCGTTGATCACGCGACACCTGCCATGGTTTCGATCACTGGTTCAGTTCGCGCCGGCATGGAAGTTGCCAGCGCCGCATCGAAATCACTTAAGCGGGTACACCTGGAACTCGGTGGCAAAGCTCCAGTTGTTGTCTTTAACGATGCCGACTTAGCCGCTGCTGCCGAAGGAATTGCGATCGCTGGCTTTTTCAATGCTGGCCAAGATTGCACCGCCGCGACGCGAGTGCTGGTGCAAGCCGGCGTCTATGACGAGATGGTAAAACTTTTAGCCGATCAAGCCACCAATGTAATTGCAATGGGTATGCCAGATCAGGATGTATTAGTTGGTCCAGTAAATAACGCAGCTCAATTTGCACGAGTGAGTGGATTTATCGAGCGAACACCAAGCCATGCGCGGATCGTTGCTGGGGGATCGGCAACAGGTATGGCTGGTTATTTCATCTCACCGACAGTAATTGCTGATCTCAAGCAGAGCGATGAACTAATTCAAAGTGAAATCTTTGGCCCTGTCATCACAGTTCAGAAATTTAGCGACGAGGCCGAAGCAATCGCAATGGCCAATGACGTCGATTACGCGCTGGCATCTTCGATCTGGACCAAAGATCACAGCCGGGCGATGCGCCTTGCTAAGGCCTTTGACTTTGGCTGCGTCTGGATCAATACCCATATCCCGCTAGTGGCTGAGATGCCTCATGGCGGCTACAAGCGTTCTGGATATGGCAAGGATCTCTCGGGATATGGCTTTGAGGATTACACTCGAATCAAGCATGTGATGACCAATCTCAACGGCTAACTATCTGGGAAATCACCTAAAAATGGTGGCCGAAGAGTTTGGCCAAGAAGGCCCATCGGCTACATAATTGGCTCTGCACAACCGTCCCTTGTTCCGGAATAAAAAGGAGCCCATCCACATGGCTAACACATCAAATGTAGGAAAGAAGCAACCGCTATCAATAGAAGCACGTTCAATTCTTAATTCAAAAATTTCTCGTCGCGCAGTTGTTGCCGGCGCAGGTGCACTTGGCGGAGCAGCGTTACTTAGCTCATGCGGATCAGATGGCGACTCTGCATCATCTGCTGCCGGTTCAGTGCGTTGGGGTAACTGGCCACTGTATTTAGATTATGACGAAGATACTCAGCTCTATCCAACGCTTGAAGCTTTCACTGCTTCAACTGGAATTGCGGCAGAGTACTTTGAAGATTACAACGATAACGATGAATTTTATGGAAAAGTTCAAGCACAACTTAAACTTAAAGAAGATATTGGTTACGACTTAGTAACTCCAACTGACTGGATGGCAGCACGCTGGATCCGTCTTGGATATACCCAGAAATTCGATAAGACAAATATTCCTAATGCCGGAAATATTCTGGACACACTTGCATCTCCTTCATTTGATCCAATGCGTGAGCAGTCACTTACCTGGCAGGGCATCATGGGTGGATTTGGTTGGAATACAGCGAAGAATCCAAAGGGTATTCGGACAATCGAAGATCTCTTTTCCCCAGCAAATAAGGGAAAGATTGTGGTTCTCTCTGAAATGCGCGATACCGTCGGAATTATCTTGCGCTCACAAGGTGTAGATCTTCAGACTGTTACCGAAGATCAGTACATGAATGCAATTGATTTCTTAGCGGCGAAAATTTCAGATGGCTGGATCCGCGGCGTCAAAGGCAATGAGTACGCAGAAGATCTCACATCAGGAGATGCAAGCGCTGTTATCGGTTGGTCTGGCGATATGTTCATCTTGGCTTCAGAAAATGAAGGAAAGTTTGACTTCGCAATCCCGGAATCAGGCGGCACAATCGCTGGCGATAACATGATAATTCCTTACACCGCAACAGCCGAAGCAAAGGCAAACGCTGAAAAGCTTATTAATTGGTATTACGACCCAGCGATCGCAGCCGAAGTTGCTGCCTACGTTAACTACGTAACTCCAGTGAAGGGTGCGCAAGCTGAGATGGAAAAGATTGATCCAGTACTAGCTGCTAGCGAGTACATCTTCCCAACCGCGAAGACAATGGCAAACCTTTCCGTCTTCCGTTCACTTACACCTACCGAAGAGACAACCTGGACAGAGGCTTTCCAAAAGGCCGCTGGCAACTAAGTGGGAGAAAGCGCTAATTCTGCACGTGGTGATCTAAAACTTAGTCGTGTTACAAAAAGCTACGGTGATTTCACTGCAGTTGATGATCTCTCTTTGACCATCCCTGAAGGTTCATTCTTTGCACTACTTGGACCTTCAGGGTGTGGCAAGACCACAACACTTCGCATGATCGCTGGCTTAGAAGAGCCCACGGTCGGAAGTATTCATCTCGGTGCAACAGATATCACAACCACAAAGCCCTATCAGCGCCCCATTAATACCGTCTTTCAAAATTACGCTCTCTTCCCACACCTGACAATCTTTGAAAATATTGCATTCGGTCTACGTCGCCGCGGTATCAAGGATGTTAACGATGAGGTGATGAAAGTTCTCAACCTTGTTGAACTTCCGCACCTTGCTACTCGCAAACCAACTCAACTTTCTGGCGGACAACAACAGCGCATTGCACTTGCTCGCGCGATCGTTAACCGGCCAGCGCTATTGCTCTTGGATGAACCACTCGGTGCGCTAGACCTCAAGCTACGTCGTCAGATGCAGATCGAGCTTAAGTGGATTCAAAAAGAAGTGGGTCTGACCTTCGTACACGTTACCCATGATCAAGAAGAGGCCATGACTATGGCTGACACGATCGCAGTGATGAATGAGGGAAGGATTGAGCAGATGGGAACACCTGCAGATCTCTACGACAACCCTGAGACAGCATTTGTGGCTAACTTCCTTGGTCAGTCAAACCTCATCAAGGGATCAATCATTGGTACCGATGGAGACTCACTTGTTGCCGATCTCTTCGGGCAGAAAATTCAACTTCCAAAATCACGATCACACGCAGTTGATGCTTCGATCTTGGCTGGAATACGACCTGAAAAATTCCGCATCTCATTGCTGGATACACCTGTCTCTGGCAACGTTCTTAGCGGTGGAAAAATTGAAGACGTTTCATATATTGGCGTCTCGACTCAATACCAAGTATTAATGCCATGGGGACAAGAGTTAATGGTCTTCGAGCAAAATGATGATGGCGTTGCTCCATTTGACAAGGGCGATTCGGTAAATATTTCATGGGCACCTATTTTCACCTTTGCCCTTCGCGGCGACGAAGATGCCGAAGCTGGCACCGAAGTCATGCCGGAAGATCTCGACGAAGAGTAAATCGGTTATGGGAAAAATTCGCACTCCGTACCTGCTGCTTTTGCCAGGTTTTGCTTTTCTCTTTACCTTTTTCATTCTACCCATCATCAACCTGGCGCAGACATCTACTCAGACTCGGATTATTAACGGTGATACCGGTCAATACGAGCAGACGCTTCGCTTTGCCAATTACATCGACGCCTTTATTGAAAATCGTGAACAGTTCACTCGCTCATTTGTATACGCAACTATCGCAACCGTTGCCGCCTTACTTATTGCCTACCCACTTGCATATGCGCTGGCATTTAAGGCTGGAAAATATAAGAACGTACTTTTAGTTCTCGTTGTCGCACCATTTTTTACATCTTTCATTCTCCGCACAATCGCGTGGAAGCAGATTTTGGGAGAAGAAGGATTTGTGGTCCCGACACTTCGCACCCTTGGCGTGATTAGCGATAGCACTACTTTGACATCGAGCGCCTTTGCAGTGGTGATGGGTATGACCTATAACTTCTTACCGTTTATGACCTTGCCACTTTATGCATCAATTGATCGGATTGATCCACGAACTCTGGAGGCATCAGGTGATCTCTACGCCAATGGCTTCACAACATTTCGCAGAGTCACCTTGCCACTTTCGATGCCAGGTGTAGTTGCTGGGACGCTACTGACATTTATTCCAGCAGCTGGTGACTATGTAAATGCTCAGCTGCTTGGTAGCCCGAATACAAAGATGATTGGTAACGTCATCGAGTCTCGATATTTCAAGGTGGTTGATTACCCAACTGCCGCGGCACTTTCATTTACCTTGATGGCGGCAATCCTGATTCTGGTCACTCTCTATATTCGTAAAGCCGGAACGGAGGAGTTGGTATGAACACCAAAATTAAAGATGCATCAATTCCGACACTTCCACTTGGCGCCGTCATTTCGCGCTGGATTGGCCGCAACCTCATTCGTATCTACATGGTGGTTGCATTTACATATCTCTTTATTCCAGTTGCATACACATTTGCCTTCTCATTTAATGATTCCGGAAAATCTAACTTGGTCTGGAAAGGTTTCACTCTTGATAACTGGACCAACCCTTGCGGTGCGCCAGAAGTTTGCTCAGCCCTTGGCAACTCAATCAAGATTGGGCTACTGGCAACAACCTTTGCCACAATTCTTGGCACCATGATCGCCTTTGCAATCGGCCGTCATGCATTTAAAGGTCGCTCGTCCTCTAACTTACTTATCTTCTTACCAATGGCCACACCTGAGATTGTTCTTGGCGCATCGCTGCTATCACTCTTCTTGGTATTCCATATCAATCCTGGATTCTGGCCGACAGTAATTGCACATGTTGTCTTCTGTATGTCCTTTGTGGTTGTGACGGTCAAGGCGCGTATTGCTTCTCTTGATCCTCGCCTAGAACAGGCCGCTATGGATCTCTATGCAAATGAATTTCAAACATTTCGCCGAGTAACTTTGCCGCTAGTAGCACCGGGTATTGCCGCGGCTGCACTCCTTGCCTTTAGCCTTTCATTTGATGACTTTATTATTACCAACTTCAATTCCGGCACTCTTTCCACGTTTCCTAAATTTGTTTACATCTCGGCTGCACGTGGAATCCCTGCTCAAGCAAATGTAATTGCATCGGCGATGTTCTTTTTAGCCGTCATTTTGGTGATCGTTGGACAAGCAGTTGGCCGTAGGCGTAAAGTTTCTTAAATGGCCAACCATGGAAATATGTATGGACCCGACTTCACTTTTTTAGGTGTTGATCGTTGTGATCTCGATATTCCAGCAACCTTTGCCGATGCAGATATCGTTATTGTCGGTGCACCAATCGATTCAGGAGCATCACATCGATCAGGGGCAAAGTTTGGCCCCCAAGCAATTCGTGGTGGTGATTACCTGCCACATGATGCATCACGTCCACATTTAGCGCTCCGCACCGATGGCCTAAAAGATCTCAAAGTTGTTGATGCTGGAGATCTTTTAATGCTTGGGGGAGACCTCTTTGCATCGCTTACGGTGTTACGCGAAGCCACTGAAAAGATTTCACGCAGCGGCGCGATTCCAGTAATTCTTGGTGGCGACCATTCGATTGCCTCAGCTGATGTTGCCGGCATTGCCAACCATCGTGGCCACGGCAAGATTTCAATGATTCACTTTGATGCACACGCCGATACCGGTGAAGATCACTTTGGTGCCCTCGTTGGTCATGGCACCCCGATGCGCAGATTAATTGAAGATGGTTATGTTCGAGGTGATCGCTTCTTGCAATTAGGTCTTCGTGGATATTGGCCAGATGAAGCAACTCTTTTATGGATGCGCGATCAGAATATGCGTTCTTATGAAATGACTGAGATACATCATCGCGGCCTTAACGTTGTACTTGATGAATCTTTTGCGCGGCTGACCGATGGCTGCGATGGAGTATTTCTCTCAGTTGATATTGATGTAGTTGATCCTGGTATGGCCCCAGGGACTGGCACACCTGAGCCAGGTGGAATGACATCGCGAGAACTACTTGAGGCGGTTCGACGCATTTGTCTTGAGCTACCCGTTGTCGGAATTGATATCGTCGAAGTTGCACCAGCATTTGATGCAGCTGAGATCACAGCAATTCTTGCTAATCGAGTTGTACTGGAAGCGTTGAGTGCAATCGCAAAGCGACGTAGTGGTTTGCCATATTCACCTACTCAAAATCTTCTGGACCGATAGCCATGCGTGATGTTGTCATCCTGGGTTCAACAGGATCAATCGGTGTGCAAGCGTTAGAGATCATTGAATCTAATCCAACACTTTTCCGAGTGATCGCACTCAGTGCTGCCGGAAATAATCCGCAGTCATTGATTGAGCAAGTGAAGAAATATGGCGTCAAGGTAATTGGTGTTATAAAGAATGGCGATCTCTTCCGCCAAGCTCTGCCTGGAGTACAGGTAATTGATGGACCACAGGCATCGAGTGAAATCGCAGCGATTACCTGTGATGTCGTACTTAATGCCATCACCGGTTCGATCGGGTTAGCTCCAACACTTGCAGCCCTTGATGTCGGAAATACGCTGGCACTAGCCAATAAAGAATCCCTTGTTGCTGGTGGTGACATAGTGATTGCTAAAGCAAAGCCAGGACAGCTGCTCCCAGTTGATTCTGAACATAGCGCACTATGGCAAGCCCTCTACAGCGGCAAGAAATCTGAAGTATCAAAGTTAATTCTTACCGCAAGCGGTGGCCCATTTAGAGATCGGGAAGATCTGCAGACAATCACAATTGCAGAGGCACTCGCGCATCCAACCTGGGTAATGGGTCCGGTTGTGACAATAAATTCAGCAACGCTGGCCAATAAGGGGTTAGAAATAATTGAAGCCCACTATCTCTTTGGCGTGGCATATAAAGATATTGAGGCAGTTATTCATCCGCAGTCGATCGTGCACTCACTTGTTGAATTCGTAGATGGTTCAACGATTGCTCAGGCCAGTCCACCAAATATGAAGGGGCCAATTGCATATGCGATCTCGCATCCTGATCGCGTTGCCGGGGCCACTGCACCGATTGATTGGCGCTCCTCATCGAGGTGGACTTTCTCCCCGATAGATAACGCCAAGTTTCCAGCCGTTGATCTGGCACGTCGATGTGGCGAACACGGTGGTGGCTTGCCAGCAATTTTCAACGCCGCCAATGAAGTCGCGGTTGCGGCGTTTTTGGATTCTCACATTGGATACTCAGCAATTATCGATACGGTAGACGCGGTTGTTCAAAAACTTGCACCAGAAGCGGTATCACCACTTCGTGATCTCGCCGATGTCAGTGCGATTGAAGATAATGCACGACGACTTACTCATGAATTATTAAAGAAGGTAGTTGCATAGTGGAAATCCTTGGAATCCTCGCTTTTATCGCTGCGCTTTTGATTTCGGTGATGATTCACGAATTTGGCCACTACATCATGGCTAGAAAATTTGGTATGAAAGTTACCGAGTTCTTTGTTGGCTTCGGTAAGCGCCTTTGGTCGACTCAACGTGGTGAGACTGAGTATGGAATCAAAGCCATTCCAGCGGGTGGGTATTGCAAGATTTCCGGAATGACTCCAGATGATGCGATGGATCCGGGCGAGGAATCTCGCGCCTTTTATATTGCCCGATCCTCTAAGAAGTTAATCGTGCTTGGTGCTGGATCTTTTCTGCACTTTGTTATTGGCATTGTTCTCCTCTTTACACTCCTTGCTGGCGTAGGAATTAACGCAGTCACATCAGTTGTTAATCAAGTGGTGCCAGAATCGGCTGCAGTTGCTGCTGGGTTTAAAGCAGGTGATGAGATCACATCAATTAATGGCCAAGATGTCTCTGATTGGGCCGATGGCATCGACTTAATTCGCCAATCCAATGGCGCACAACTTACTTTTACCGTTAAACGCGATGGGCAGTCGATCTCGCTCAGTGCAACCCCAGTTCTGACAGATGTTGGGGGAGAAGATAGATACGTTTTAGGAATTATCAACGATGTAGCCTCTAAGCGGCTTGGGATTATTGAAGCTGGTCAAAACTCACTTCAGATAACTGGCTCCATGATTGTGCAATCGTTGAAATCTCTAGCACTGCTACCAGCCAAGATTCCAGAGCTATGGGGTCAGACCTTTGATGGGCAAGAGCGTGATGTCAATGGACTCGTCGGCGTTGTTGGTGTCGCCCGGGTATCAGGTGAAGTGGTCTCTAATGGCGATGATAGTTGGGCGCAGCGAATCGGTACATTTTTATTAATTATTGCCAGCTTAAATATCTTTATCGGTATTTTTAATTTGCTGCCGATTCTGCCCTTGGATGGTGGCCATATGGCGGTAGCAATTGCAGATGAGGTTCGCGCACTCATCGCTCGACTCCGCCGTCGTCCCCGTCCAGCCCCAATAAATGTGCAGGTGCTCACACCGGTCACGGCTGCGGTGGTAGTGATATTAATTGCACTCACTCTTTTATTATTAGTTGCCGACGTGATCAATCCCATCTCGCTCAATGGCTAGAGTTAAGGCAGAATAGGGGTCATGGTTGATCTAGGAATTCCATCTGCACCACTCAAGGTTCTCGCACCACGACGCAAGACCAGGCAACTCATGGTCGGCAAAGTGGGAGTCGGTTCAAATTCACCAGTGAGTGTGCAATCAATGTGTACAACCTTGACCTCAGATATAAATGCAACTTTGCAACAGATCGCCGAACTCACTGCAACTGGCTGTCAGATTGTCCGCGTTGCAGTTCCAAGTCAAGATGATGCAGATGCACTTGCGCAGATTGCAAAGAAGTCACAGATTCCAGTAGTTGCTGATATTCACTTCCAACCAAAATATATCTTTGCTGCAATTGATGCCGGGTGCGCCGCAGTTCGCGTGAACCCCGGAAATATCAAGCAATTTGATGACAAGGTAAAAGAAGTTGCCAAGGCTGCTGGAGATGCTGGAATTCCAATTCGAATCGGAGTTAATGCGGGTTCACTCGATCCGCGCCTGATTGCAAAGTACGGAAAAGCAACACCAGAAGCTCTGGTTGAGTCAGCGTTGTGGGAAGCATCGCTCTTTGAAGAGCATGGTTTTTCAGATATAAAAATTTCAGTGAAGCATCATGATCCGGTGACAATGGTGAGCGCTTATCGTTTACTCGCTGCGCAATGTGATTACCCACTGCACCTTGGCGTTACCGAGGCAGGCCCCGCATTCCAAGCCACTATCAAATCTGCAACAGCATTTGGAATTTTATTGGCAGAGGGCATCGGCGACACCATTCGCGTCTCAATGTCTGCGCCACCGGCCGAAGAGGTAAAGGTTGGAATCTCAATTCTTGAATCTTTAAATTTACGTCAACGTAAACTTGAGATTGTTTCTTGTCCATCATGCGGTCGTGCACAAGTAGATGTCTACACATTGGCCGAAGAAGTACAGGCCGGCCTTGAGGGAATGACAGTTCCACTTCGTGTTGCGGTCATGGGTTGTGTTGTTAATGGTCCTGGTGAAGCGCGCGAAGCGGATCTTGGTGTTGCATCAGGTAATGGCAAGGGACAAATCTTTGTGAAGGGTGAGGTCATTAAGACCGTGCCGGAATCAATGATTGTGCAGACTTTGATCGAAGAAGCGATGCGACTTGCAGAAGAGATGGAAGCCGCCGGAGTTGCAAGCGGAAAGCCTGAAGTCCTCACCCGATAATTACAGGTAGGCTCGTCCCATGTTGCGAATGTCTACACTTTTTCTGCGCACTTTGCGTGATGATCCAGCCGATGCCGAAGTTGCAAGTCATCGCCTCTTAGTACGTGCGGGATATATTCGCCGTATTGCTGCTGGTATTTATTCTTGGTTGCCGCTGGGTGTTATTACCTTACGTAACGTCGAACGCGTTATTCGGGAAGAGATGGATCGCGCTGGCTTTCAAGAAGTGCATTTTCCATCTCTTTTACCTCGCGATGCATATGAAGTTACTAATCGCTGGGAAGAGTACGGCCCAGCACTTTTCCGCCTGCAAGATCGAAAAGGTGGAGATTATCTTTTGGGACCAACCCATGAAGAGATGTTTACCTTGATGGTCAAAGGTGAATACTCTTCTTATAAAGAGTTGCCACTTTCTATCTATCAAATTCAAACTAAGTTTCGTGATGAAGCGCGCCCACGTAGCGGAATTATCAGAGGCCGTGAATTTGTGATGAAGGATTCATACTCTTTCGATATCGATGATGCTGGGCTAGAGGTTTCTTACCAGAACCATCGTCAGGCGTATGTAAAAACATTTGATCGACTTGGAATCAAATACAACATCGTCAAGGCAGTATCTGGTGCGATGGGTGGCTCTAAGTCGGAAGAATTTTTAGCACCATGTGAGACAGGTGAGGACACCTATGTGCTCTGCCCGTCATGTGGGTATGCAGCAAATGTCGAAGCAATGGTGACAAAAGTAGCGGCCGTGGATTCATCGAATACGCCGGCAATGGAAGAGTTAGATACGCCAAATACACCAACGATCGACTCACTCGTTGCAGTGCTTAACGATCGATTCGGTGGGGGATTTACCGGCGGTCATACTCTTAAAAATGTGATGCTGATGGCGGATAAAACTGCGATTTCGGTTCTTGTTCCCGGTGATCGCGAAGTTGATCTCAAACGATTCCAAGAAAATATTGGCGGAATTCACGAGCTGCGTGTCTTCGAAGAAGGTGATTTCGCAAAATTCCCAGGGCTAGTTAAGGGATACATCGGTCCACAGAATGCACAATCACTTGGCATCAAGGTCTATGCAGATCCACGTATTGCATCTGGCACATCTTGGGTTACGGGTGCGAATAAGAAAGATCGCCATGCTCGCAATGTTGTGAACGGTCGCGACTTCACTCCAGATGGATATGTAGAAGCGGCAGATGTTCGGGCCGGTGATCCATGTCCTGATTGCAACACACCAGTTGTAATTGATCGTGCTATTGAAATTGGCCATATCTTCCAACTTGGTCGCAAATACTCAGAGGCACTTGGACTCACAGTGCTAGATCACAATGGAAAATCACAAGTGGTCACAATGGGCTCTTATGGAATCGGTGTATCGCGCGCAGTGGCAGCTATTGCCGAGCAGAGTTATGACGAGATTGGTCTAAGTTGGCCGAAAGAGCTTGCCCCGGCACATGTTCATATTGTCGCAACCGGTAAAGAGGATTTACCTTTTGAAACCGGCGAGAAGATTGCCGCACAACTTGAAGCCGCTGGAGTCACGGTGATGCTAGATGATCGTCGCGGAACTAGCCCTGGTGTGAAGTTTAAAGATGCCGAACTTATTGGAAACCCAGTGATCGTGGTTGTGGGAAAGGCACTTGAACAAGGAAATGTTGAAGTTCGGGTGCGTAAGAGTGGCGACAAGCAAGAAGTGCCGGTTGGCGATGCTTGTACTTCAATCATTGCGCTACTAGCTACTTTATAAATTCCAACCCGTGTTCTACGAACTCACTCTCACCACCGTAATCTTCTTAATTGTCGCTGCATTTTGTGCCGGACTAATTGATTCCATGGCAGGTGGTGGAGGCTTAATTCAACTTCCAGCACTTCTCATTGGATTACCAAAATTTGAGACGGTAGAAGTCCTTGGGACAAATAAACTCACCTCAGTCTTTGGAACAACAGCGGCAACACTTCTCTATCGACGTGCCATCACATTTGATCTCCGACTTCTCGCCGCGATGGTCATCCCCGCATTCCTTGGTTCCATCGGCGGTGCATCGCTAGCAACGTCGATACCTACCCAAGCGCTACGCCCAATTATTTTCGTACTATTGGTAGTAGTCGTGCTCTACACGTGGAGGCGTCCACAATTGGGTGCAATTGAATCTCTCCGTCACGCACCCCGTAGGCAGATGCAAATCGGCGCGCTGGCTGCGGGCCTGATTGGTTTTTACGATGGCTTAATTGGCCCTGGTACGGGGTCGTTCCTGATTTTGATATTAGTGGCCGTGCTCGGCTTTGCATTTTTGAATGCATCCGCAATGGCCAAAGTAATTAATCTGGCTACTAATCTTGGGGCGATCATGGTCTTTGGACTCGATGGTTCGATTCTCTGGAAACTAGGACTTTTACTTGCTGTTGCAAATATTGCAGGAGGGCTAATTGGTGCAACTCTTGCAATAAGAGGCGGCTCAACATTTGTCCGCAAAGTCTTTCTTGCGATTACTACCGTTCTCATCATTAAGGTCGGTTTAGACACAATAACCATGTGGTGATAAAATTCGACTATAATTTATAGCATTACAACTTAATAGACGCTACAACTTAATAGACGCTACAACTTAATAGACATTACAACTTAATAGACATTACAACTTAATAGATATGAGGTAATCCAACATGGCAATTAAAGATCAGATTATTGAACTGGTTACGCCAGCCCTGCAGGAGCAAAGCTTCTATCTAGAAGATATTCATATTGTTACTCCCGGAAACCATCGCATCGTTACATGTATTGTCGATGGAGATTTAGCACTTAATCTCGATCAGGTGACCAGCGCCTCTCGCATTATTTCCGAGATGCTAGATGCCGCCGCCTTTATGGGGGAGAGCCCCTTTACCCTCGAAGTTACATCTCGTGGCGTTGATCGCCCGCTGACACTTCCACGACACTTTGCAAAGAGCATTGATCGTCTCCTGAAAATTACAAAAGTAGATGGCAGCGAACTTAAAGGTCGGGTACTTTCCAATAGCGAAGATTCGGTCACTCTTTTAGTAACTACCAAGAAAGTTGAGAGTGAAGAAATTGTTGCGCTCTCCGAAATTAAGCGAGCTGTTGTCGAGGTTGAATTTAATCGAAAGGATGACAAGTAAATGCATGTTGATATGCAAGCATTGACCGTCCTTACATCTGAGAAGGCGATGCCGATCGAAGCGCTGATCACCGCAATTGAACTTGGCGTTCTCACCGCCTACAACGAATTACCAGAGGCTAAGCCACGAGCATTCTCACGGCTTGATCGCGAGAGTGGTGATGTCAAGATTTTGGTCCCCATCTATAACGAAGAGGGAGAGAGGATCGCAGAAGAGGAAGATCTACCGGAAGGCTTTGCGCGCACTTCCACCTCGGCTATTCGGCAAGTCATTAAATTTAAAATGCGTGAAGTAAATGATGCCGAGATCGTTGGAGAATTTACTGGATCAGTTGGCGATGTTGTTTCAGGGATTGTGCAGCAGGGTCGCGATCCAAAGATTATCCATGTGAACCTTGGACGTATCGAAGGAAAAATTCCACCACAAGAGCAAGTACCTGGTGAAATCTATAAGCACGGCGATCGCATTAAATGTTTTGTAGTTGAAGTCAAGCAAGGGCTCAAGGGTCCAGAGATTATGCTTTCTCGAAGTCATCCAGCACTTGTAAAACAATTATTTGCACTTGAAGTCCCTGAGATTCAAGATCGCATCGTAGAGATAATGGCTGTCGCACGAGAAGCTGGTCACCGAACAAAGATTGCAGTTCGCACTCATCGCGCTGGTGTTTCGCCAAAGGGTTCACTCATTGGGCCAATGGGCTCGCGTTCTCGTGCGGTCATGGATGAGCTTCACGGTGAGAAGATCGATATTGTTGATTGGTCGGAAGATCCAGCAGAGTTTGTCGCACATGCACTTGCACCCGCGAAGGTCACATCAGTTGAGATCGTTGATCTAATGTCACGTTCTGCGAAAGTCGTTGTCCCTGATTATCAACTCTCACTTGCAATCGGTAAAGATGGCCAGAATGCCAGACTGGCTGCTCGATTAACTGGATGGCGGATCGATATTCACCCTGACACTCCCGCTGCGGTTTAGCAATTTTCCAGCGCCTTGGCTAGACTGAGGCCGTGGAAAGAACATGCGTTGCATGTCGCAAGAAATTTTCTTGGGATGGGCAGACATGGTCGCAAAACGTTCTTCGAGTTGTACGAGTTGGACTGGTAATTACGCCAGATCCCAGCCAAGTACTGCCGGGGAGAGGTGCGTGGATACACACGGTGTGTATTGCGCAAAGTATTGAGCGAAAGTCATTCCGAGCAGCTTTTAAATCTGCTGAGAATTTTGATCTCTCTTTATTGGAAAAGTTCATCACCGATGAAACTAACGAATTGGATGCGAAAGTTATGAAACTCAAATGAGCTCGTCAGAATTATGAGGTCGTTCAACTAAGGCTCGCATTCACATTCGTGTGTGGGCCAAGACAGGAGAAATGTGTCAAAGGTCCGCGTACATGAGTTAGCAAAACAACTCGGCATGGAGAGCAAGGAAGTACTTGCAAAACTGCAAGAGATGGGCGAATTCGTCCGCTCAGCATCGTCAACAGTTGAAGCACCAGTGGTTCGCAAGTTAGTTGCGCTCTACCCTGATGCAAAACCCACCGAAGACGTTAAGCCAGTTAAAAAGGCTGCCGCAAAGAAGGCTGCCGCAAAGAAGAGCGTTGAAGTAGATCCCGCTCTCGCCGCTGAGCTCGCCGCCGAACTTGGCGTTGATCTCGTTGCGTTAAAAGCATCACGTGCAGCCGAAGCCGCAGCAATTGCTGCAGCAAGTGCTGCTCACGTTGAGTCACAGAACGTTGATGCTCATACTGATGAAGCACCGGCAGTCGATGGCGCCAAACCGGCACCACGTCCTGGAAATAATCCATTTTCAAGTGGAAGCGTTGTTCCGCGTCCACCACGTCCTGGAAATAATCCATTTTCAACCAGTGGCGCAGTTCCGCGTCCGCCAGTTCGTCCAGCAGCAGGTACACCACGACCTGGAATGGCTGGACCTCGTCCAGGTTCTGTTCGTCCAGGTT
>JBDNJI010000003.1:0-4735 GCA_041687825.1 Candidatus Planktophila sp. | reverse complement strand
ACATTCTGATTACGAATTTGAACGGGTGAAGTAATGAATTACATTCCAAAGATTCTCAAGGAACTAGAGACTGAATCTATCGAGATCCTGCGTGAGACTGCGGCTGGATTTAAGAAGCCAGTTTTAATGTACTCAATTGGAAAAGATTCAACAGTTTTACTGCACCTGGCTCGAAAGGCTTTCTATCCATCACCAATTCCATTCCCACTGCTTCACATTGATAGCACTTGGCAGTTTAAGGAAATGATCACATTTAGAGATGAGATTGTTCGGGAGACTAATTCACAATTGATCGTGCACACTAATGAAGAAGGTGTCCGGGAAAACATAAATCCTTTTGATGCAGGCATCTCGGAGTACACGCGTGTTATGAATACTGTCGCGTTGCGCCAGGCCTTAGATTCGCATGGTTTTGATGCCGCTATTGGTGGCTCTCGTCGAGATGAAGAGAAGAGCCGTGCGAAAGAGAGAATATTTAGCGTGCGCGATCCAGGTCATCGATGGAATCCACGCGAACAGCGTCCTGAACTTTGGCGCACTTACAACACCCGTTTAGCTCCCGAGCAGACGATGAGAGTTTTCCCAATCAATGACTGGACCGAAGCTGATATTTGGCATTACATACTCCAAGAAAAAATTAAAGTGAATTCGCTTTACTTCGCAAAAGAGCGACCTATTGTTGAACGCGGAAACCAACTGATTATGGTCGATGACGAACGCTATCCGCTTAACCCAGGTGAAGTTCCAGTAATGAAGCAGGTGCGTTTCCGTACTCTTGGAGACTACCCACTCACTGCCGCAGTTGAGTCAACCGCTTTAACAATTGAAGATGTTGTTGAGGAAGTTTTGAATGTCAAACTAAGTGAGCGAGCAACCCGATTAATTGATGGAGAGAATGAAGACTCTATGGAGAAGAAAAAGACAGAAGGTTACTTCTAATGACCGGCGCAGTCGTACGACTTCTCACATGTGGCAGCGTTGACGATGGTAAAAGCACTCTCATTGGTCGGCTCTTAGTTGAGACAGATAGCGTCCCACACGACACGATTGGCGCAGCCCGAAAAGTGCGACGCAGTGGTTCGATTATTCCTGCTGGAGAAATTGATTTCAGTTTACTTACCGACGGCCTAGAAGCCGAACGAGAACAAGGCATCACCATCGATGTTGCATACCGTTCAATGACGTTGCTAGATGGAAAACGACTCATCATTAGTGATGCACCAGGTCACGAGCAGTACACCCGAAATATGGTGGTGGCCGCCTCGCGTGCCGATATCGGTCTTGTGCTTATTGATGCGCTGAAGGGAGTGCGCACCCAAACACTTCGCCATCTCACTATCTGCTCTTTAATGGGCGTATCTCGCGTGATCATTGCAATTAATAAACTTGATGCAGTTGGTTATAAAGAAGAAGTATTCAATGAAATTAAGGCTGAGATTTCGCGGACGGTTGAGCGATTGGAGCTATTAGATATCCAAGTTGTTCCTTTGAGCGCTCTAGCCGGCGATAATGTTGTTTTCCGCAGTGAAAACATGCCTTGGTATACAGGGCCAACCCTGCAGGATTCAATTCAAAATTGGGCGAAACCGCAAGATACAAGCGCCAACGGTTTAATGCGGGTGCAGATGATTTCCCGAGCAGATGATTTCCGTGGGTTAGCTGGGACCGTTTCCCGAGGATCTTTCTCCAAGGGCGATGAAGTAACAATTTTTCCAAGTAGACAGAAGGCGACAATTTCAGCAATCGTTACCTTTGAAAATGAAATTGCAAAGGCAGATACAGCGGATGCGGTAACTCTCGTGCTTACCCCCGAGGTAGACGCAACTCGAGGTGATGTGATTGCTCAATCTGCAGAAGACTTAGTCGCTGCAGATCGATTCTCAGCTCACGTCGTCTGGCTCAATGAGGATCCACTCATACATAGCCGCTCATACTTAATGATTAGTGGTTCAACTACCACTCCCGCCATTATCACCAAAATTCGCCACAAAATTGATGTCAACACTGGTGACCACATCTCTTCCAACACATTGGCTATGAATGAAATTGGTGATGTTGAAATCGCTTCAGATATCGCAGTGGTTATGCGTCCGTATAAAGAATCCCGCGAATTTGGTGGATTTATTATAGTTGATCGCTTGACCTTAAAAACTGTCGGTGCCGGAATGATTCGCCATGCTTTACGTCGAGCATCAAATGTGACTCATCAAGATTACGAAGTTGATAAGGCTCAGCGAAGTGCCCAGAAGAGTCAACGGCCTCGTGCAGTGTGGTTAACCGGACTGTCAGGATCTGGAAAATCAACTATCGCAAATGCACTAGAGAAGCGGCTAGTTGCGCAAGGTGCACATGTATATGTTCTTGATGGTGATAATCTTCGCCTTGGACTTAATATGGATCTTGGCTTTACACCTGAAGATCGCGCTGAGAATGTTCGTCGTGTATCTGAAGTTGCAAAATTGATGGTTGATGCAGGTTTAATTGTTATCTCTGCATTGGTAAGTCCATTTGAAGTTGATCGCCAACGTGCAAAGAGCATCTTCGAAGACGGCGAGTTCCTTGAGATATTTATAGATACCCCGGTTGAGATATGTCGCTCACGTGATCCAAAGGGTCTCTATAAGAAATCAGCTGCAGGTGAAATTCCAAACTTCACCGGTGTTGGCCAAGATTATGAGCGTCCAACTCAGCCCGACTTAGTGATTGATGGCACTGCGCCGATCGATGAGAGTGTGGCCGCGATCCTTAAGATGCTTCTATGAATTGGATTATCTTTGCGCTCATAGGCTCTGTTGCCCAACTAATCGATGGATCACTCGGCATGGGCTTTGGTCTTACTAGTTCCACATTATTAGTCACCGTCGGCGCTTCAGCTGCAGTCGCTTCGGCTGCAGTCCACTTCGCTGAAATTGGTACCACCTTGGCATCTGGTGCATCACATTGGCATGCCGAGAATGTTGATAAGAAAATCTTAATTCGATTGGCAATCCCCGGAGGAATAGGCGCACTACTCGGTGCGACATTCTTATCGTTCATCGATCTATCTAGCTCAAAAATCTTTATCTCGACGCTGCTACTTTTCCTTGGATTCTTGCTGCTCTACCGCAATATCTTTAAAAGCGAAGTGAATTTAGTTGAGATTGAAAATCCAAATTTTCTTACCTACCTTGGATTTACTGGTGGATTCATTGATGCTTCTGGTGGCGGCGGATGGGGACCAATTGTTACACCGACTCTTATCTCAACCACATCGACTGAACCTCGGAAAGTAATCGGAACTGTCAGCGCAGCAGAGTTTGTGGTCGCAGTGTGTGCGTCGATTGGATTCCTACTTCAAATAAATCGAATTGATATTAATTGGGCAACAGTGGGTGGACTCGCACTCGGTGGAACTTTGATGGCGCCGATAGCAGCTCGTCTGGTTGGAAAATTGCCCGCAAAAGCGCTTGGAATAGTTGTTGCGGTCGCAATTATTATTCTCAACGCTATCCAGATTATTCGCGCCTAGTTTTAATAAGGGCGAAGCGAAGCGCCAATCTCACGCGCCTCATCAACATTTCGAGCACCACAGAGCGCCATTACATTAACGAGATCACGATTCATTAAATCTAGAGTTCGCTGTACGCCGGTGGCTCCCCCTGCCATCAGACCATAGAGATACGCACGACCAACAAGGACCGCCTTTGCACCCATCGCAACTGCAGCATAAATATCCTGACCTGACATCACTCCACCATCGATATAGATATCGATTTTCCTGCCAACAGCGGCAACAACATCAGGGAGAAGCTCCAGTGGCGTTGGGCCAAGATCTAGCTGACGCCCTCCATGATTTGAAAGAATAATTCCTTGCACACCAAGGTCGGTAAGAATCTTTGCATCTTCTACGCTCTGCACACCCTTAATAATTATCGGACCGCTCCACACTGACTGCAGCCAAGTAATATCGTCAAAAGTTGTCGCTGGATCAAAGATCGCTTTTGCCAACTCAGTTAAAGACTTATCCCAGCCACGAAATGCGGCAAACTCTAATTTCTTAGTAGTGATCAAATTGATCCACCACATTGGTTTTCTCGCGATTGCACCCACGGTACTCAACCGAATACGTGGCGGGATCGTTAAACCATTACGAAGATCTCGTAAACGGTAACCAGCTACCGGAGTATCGACCGTCAAGATCAACGCTTCAAATCCATTTGCTCGCGCTTGTTCGATCACACTCAAACTATCTGCCCGATTTTGCATGACATATAACTGGAACCATCTACGCGCTCCAGGTACCGCTTCCGCGAGTTCTGCCGGACTAGTCGTGCCCATAGTTGAAAGTGAGTAAATCAAATTGTTATCTCGTGCAACTTCAGCAACTGCCGGTTCGCCAACATGATTCATAAAACGGGTGTATCCGGTCGGCGCAAAAATAATTGGCATATCGATACGCTTTCCCAGTATTTCTACACTTGTATCAACGGCAGAGACATCACGAAGCACCCTGGCATTACATTGCACTCGATTGAAAGCATCTCGAGAACGTTGATATCCAATCTCAGTGTGTGCACTTCCATGAACGTAATCAAAAACAACCTGCGGCACTTTCTTCTTAGCAATACCTACTAAATCATCAACGCTCTGCGCCTTTGCCACCTTATTGGCAGTGCGATTCCACGAAGGTAACTTCCAATCAATGAGTGAGAAGAAATACTTCACATCAGGAAATTGGCGTTTGCTCTTTGCCATT
>JBDNJI010000008.1:0-53326 GCA_041687825.1 Candidatus Planktophila sp. | reverse complement strand
TGTTGGCTTTTGAGCGAGAGATGCTCGGACTCTATGTCTCTGATCATCCACTTCTCGGTGTTGAGCATATTTTGCGTTCAAATACAGATATGTCCATCAGCGCTTTGCTCGACGATGGTGGAGTCCAAGAGGGAATCGTCATAATCGGCGGATTAATTACCGGGATATCACGGAAAGTTTCCCGCCAAGGATCATCCTGGGCGATCGTTACGGTGGAAGATCTTGAAGGTTCACTAGAAGTCTTGTTCTTTGCAAATACATATAACCAATACGCACTGACTCTGATCGAAGATCGGGTTGTCACAATTCGCGGCCGTGTTGATCGTCGTGACGATCAGGTGCGATTTAGCGCGCTAGAAATGTCCACTCTTGATATCGCAAGTGGTCCAGTCGGACCACTCCTGATCACTTTGCCGCTATCTCAATGCACGCCCCCAATTGTGGAGCGGATGAAAGAGATCTTGCATTCGCATCCAGGTAAACGTGAGGTTCATCTACAAGTGAATGACGGCGGGGCTAGCACGACTATGAAAATTGATGCGCTCGTCACATCTTCACCAAGTTTAAGCGCAGACCTTAAGAGTATTCTCGGAGCCGATTGCTTGGTCCGAAGTTGATTCGCTCCAAATCTTTCTCGCACTCGAGGCCAGCAGAAAATAGCGAGCCCCAGTAATCGCTTCGCAAAGTAGACTTCTGCCATGATTCGAAGAGTTGATTTACGCGGTCAGCGACTGAGTAAATTCGAGTATCAAGGCCTGCTCCCTCGTGCAACCCTTGATGTAAATCAAGCTATGGGTTTAATTCAACCAATTCTCGATCGAGTAAAAA
Source organism: Candidatus Planktophila sp. (assembly GCA_041687825.1). Taxonomy (GTDB): domain Bacteria; phylum Actinomycetota; class Actinomycetes; order Nanopelagicales; family Nanopelagicaceae; genus Planktophila. The sequence goes on along the minus strand of JBDNJI010000008.1, from coordinate 52,498 downwards.
ATGGAAGCGTTGAGGATTTATTTGCATTGGCAGAAGAATTCGATGGTGTTCGTCCACCGTCAATTCGAGTACCGCAAGTCGCACTTGATAAAGCGCTACTAGAACTCGCACCAGATGTACGAGCAGCACTGGAAATCTCCATCGAGCGAATTAAAAAAGTACATCGCGAACAAATTCGTGGTGAAAGTACAGTGCGAGTTGTAGACGGTGGAAGCGTCACCGAGCGGTGGATACCGGTGGATCGTGTTGGTCTCTATGTTCCTGGTGGTCGTGCGGTTTACCCTTCAAGTGTCATGATGAATGTGATTCCTGCCCAAATTGCGCAAGTTGCTAGCATTGCCGTTGCATCACCGCCACAAAAAGATCATGGTGGCTTACCGCACCCAACAATTTTGGCAACATGCGCACTCCTTGGCATTGACGAGGTCTATGCGGTTGGCGGCGCGCAAGCCGTTGCACTCTTTGCCTACGGTATGGAGGGCCTGAGTGAAAAATGTGATCTAGTAACTGGCCCTGGCAATATTTATGTGGCAGCAGCTAAACGTGCACTTCGCGGAGTAATCGGAATAGATTCAGAAGCTGGACCTACTGAAATTGCAGTGTTGGCAGATGCAAGTGCAGATCCAGTTCATGTTGCAGCTGATCTCATCAGTCAGGCAGAACATGATGTGATTGCTGCAGCCGTACTTGTTACGCCCTCGATAGCACTAGCAGAAGCAGTCGAAGCTCAATTACTCATAAGAGTTGCTAGCACCAAGCACGCCGAGCGAATTGAGACCGCACTCACTGGTGTACAGAGTGCAATTGTGATTGTAGATTCAGTCGAACATGGAATTGAAGTCGTTAATGCTTACGCTGCTGAGCACCTTGAAATTCAAACTGAGAATGCTCGCGACGATGCGACAAAGATTCGCAATGCAGGTGCGGTATTCATCGGAGCATTTACGCCAGTTTCACTTGGTGATTATTCAGCGGGTTCAAACCATGTGCTTCCAACTGGTGGGTGTGCCTGCCATAGCAGCGGATTATCTGTTGCAACATTTCTTCGGGGACTTCACTTTATTGAATATGATCGAAGTGCCTTCGATGAAATTGCCGAAACTGTAATCACCCTTGCCAATGCAGAGGATTTACCTGCACATGGTGAAGCGATGAGTGCTCGTCTGGAAAAAAAATGAGTTGGCCAAAGTGGCTTCCACTTCGAAGCTCACTCGAAGAGCTTTCTCCATACGGCGCCCCGCAGGTGAGTGCAGAGGCCACCCTTAATACAAATGAGAATCCGTTCTCTCCCTCTTCTGCTTTGGCTGCAGCAATTGGTGAACGGATATCGCAAGTTTCCACGACACTTAATCGCTATCCCGATAGAGATGCGGTAGCGCTACGCACAGGACTAGCGAGTTACATTAATTCACAGTCTGGCACCACTTTCACCGCTGCCAATATTTGGGCGGCAAATGGCAGTAATGAAATTATTCAATCGCTCTTTCTCGCCTTCGGCGAGCAGAATTCGATCGGTTTTATTCCTTCATATTCGATGCATCCCTTGATCGCGAAAGTGACAAACTCTCCTTGGATAAGTGGTGTGCGTAGAGAGAATTTTTCACTTGATGTCGCGAGTGCTCTTTCCCAAATAAAAGAGAACAATCCGTCGCTTACATTTATTACAACACCAAATAATCCAACTGGTGAGGTCCTTACACTCGCCGATATCGAAACTCTTGCGGCCAGCGTCACGGGACTTTTAGTCGTCGATGAAGCTTATGCCGAATTTTCGGATGAACTTTCGGCAACCACTTTGATTACTAAGTATCCGCATGTAGTGGTGATTCGGACAATGAGTAAAGCCTTCGCTTTTGCCGGCGCTCGGTTGGGGTATCTCGTGGCACACCCACAAGTAATTGATGCAATGCTTTTAGTCCGGCTTCCGTATCACCTCAGCACGCTCACGCAGAGCGCCGCTCTCGTTGCGCTAGATTTCAAAGATGAACTCTTATCCGGTGTCATGGAGCTGCGCCTAAATAGAGAAGTAGTCAGAGAGCAGTTAACGAATCTCGGACTACAGGTACTACCAAGCCAAGCCAATTTCCTGCTCTTCTCAGGATTTGATATGCCGGCTCCGCAATTGTGGCAAAGCATGCTTGATCGCGGGATTCTCATTCGTGATGTGGGATTATCAGGCTACCTAAGAACGACTATTGGCACCGCCGCCGAGAATAAGAAATTTATAGATGCACTCAGCGATTGCTTAGCGAAGGAGAAAAAATGAGAACAGCCCGGGTTGAGCGAAAAACAAAAGAGTCACACGTTCTTGTCGAAATTAACCTTGATGGAACTGGCGAAATAAGCGTTGATACCGGTGTTCCGTTCTTCGATCACATGCTCGCACAACTTGGAAAGCATTCTGGATTTAATCTCACCGTAAAGACATCAGGAGATATTGATGTGGATTCACATCACACCGTTGAAGATACATCTTTGGCATTTGGACAGGCGCTGCGCGAGGCGCTAGGGGACAAGGCAGGAATTCGTCGCTTTGGTGATGCGATGGTTCCACTTGATGAGGTCCTTGTTCAGGCCGCGGTAGATCTTTCAGGTCGACCATATCTTGTGTATCGCCAACCTGAAATCGTAGAACTCATCGGGACTTTTGATACAACTCTCGGTAAACATATTTGGGAGTCGATTGTTGCTGAGGCTCGCATCGCACTTCATATCCGTGTTCTTGAAGGTCGTAATGCGCACCATGTTTTTGAGGCGCAATTTAAAGCGGTTGCTAGAGCGCTGCGCGATGCAGTCGCGATTGATTCACGCGTGGCTGGAATTCCGTCAACAAAGGGATCACTCTAAATTCGTGATTGCAATACTTGATTACGGCTCAGGAAATTTGCGCTCTGCTGCGCGGGCCTTTGCGACTTCGGGTCATGAAGTAATTCTCACCTCTGACTCAAGAATTGCACTCGAGGCTGTTGGACTTGTAGTTCCTGGGGTGGGTGCTTTTAAAGCCTGCATGAAGGGGATAACTGCTGTTGGCGGCGATAACATCATTAGATTGCGAAAGGAGAAAGAACGCCCAACGCTTGGAATCTGTATTGGAATGCAGATACTTTTTAAAGATAGCGACGAGGATGGCATTAGTGCTGGTATTGGCTTATGGCCCACAAGTGTTCGCAAATTAGTTGCCCCCATTCTTCCTCACATGGGTTGGAATACGATTAATTCTGATTCGCAGTCGCAACTATTTACTGGCATTGAAGATGAATCCTTTTATTTTGTTCACTCATACGCAGCGCAAAACGTGCCGGATGCAATCAATTCCTTATCAACACATGGAACACCATTCCTGGCTGCGGTCGAGGATGGCACGTTGAGTGCAACGCAATTTCACCCAGAGAAATCTGGACGCGCAGGATTGGCCCTCATCAAAAATTGGAGTAGCACCTTATGAAGCACCTCGAACTATTACCGGCCGTTGATGTTAAAGATGGTCGTGCGGTACGACTAGTACAAGGTGAACTTTCACAAGAAAGTATCTATGGGGCACCACTTGAAGTAGCGCTCGAATTCCAAAAATCAGGTGCAGAGTGGTTACATTTGGTTGATCTAGATGCAGCCTTTGGTCGTGGTGATAACGCCGAACTGTTGGCCGAAGTTGTTGGTCGACTCGATATAGATGTCGAGCTCTCAGGTGGAATACGTGATGATGAGTCACTGCGTCGGGCGCTAGCGACTGGATGTAAGCGAATTAATCTTGGAACAGCTGCACTTGAAAATCCAGAGTGGACGGCGCGTATCATTGGTGAACACGGTGACCGAATTGCAGTTGGACTCGATGTCCGCGGACATATTCTCGCCGCTCGTGGATGGACTCAAGAAGGTGGAGATCTCTTTGAAACTCTGGCGCGGTTAGAAATAGATGGCTGCACTCGTTATGTTGTTACAGATGTGACAAAAGATGGAACGCTTAAGGGTCCAAACTTAGATTTATTACGCGAAGTCTGCGCTCAGACGAAGATGCCAGTTGTTGCAAGTGGTGGAATTTCCAGTTTGGCAGATATTGCAGCTCTCTGTGATCTCACGTCAATCGGTGTCGAAGGCGCGATCGTTGGCAAGGCTTTATATGCGCAGGCATTTACACTCGAGCAGGCGCTAGAGATCACCCGCCAATGACGCTATCAACTCGCATAATTGCCTGCTTAGACGTTAACGAGGGACGCGTTGTAAAAGGCGTGAATTTCAAAGATCTGACAGATGCTGGTGATCCAGTTGAGATGGCAAAGCTTTATGACACAGAGGGTATCGATGAATTAACTTTTCTCGATATTTCGGCAAGTGTTGCTAATCGTGAAACAACTTACGACGTTGTGGGCAGAACTGCTGATCAAGTTTTTATCCCACTCACAGTCGGGGGTGGGATCCGCACGGTTGAAGATGTTGATCGTTTACTGCGGGCCGGTGCTGACAAGATATCGATCAATACCGCTGCCATCGCGCGACCCGATTTGATTCGTGAAATTGCAGATAGATTTGGAAACCAAGTACTCGTGCTCTCAGTTGATGCACGACGTGCACGAACTATCTCTGGATTTGAAGTGACGACTCATGGTGGACGAACGAGTGCAAATCTTGACGCTTTGGCATGGATCGAACAGGCAACCCAATTAGGTATTGGAGAAATTTTACTTAATTCGATGGATTCAGATGGAACTCGAGCCGGATATGACATTGGGATGATCGCTCGAGTTCGTGAAATCTCTGCGCTTCCAATTATTGCCAGTGGTGGCGCTGGCTCGCTGGAAGATTTCGCCGCCGCCATCGAGGCTGGGGCAGATGCGTTGCTAGCGGCAAGCGTCTTTCACTTCGGAATTCACCGAATAAGTGATGTAAAAAAGTATCTTTTAGCCCACGGTTATTCCATTCGCACGACCACGCTTGGCTAGGGCACAATATCCCCGTGGACCTTCCTGCGCAGATTCGAGATCTCCTAAAAAACCCGGAAGACCTCATGCCAGCAGTAGCGCAAGACATTTTGTCAGGTGAAGTGTTAATGCTCGCTTACGTGAACGCGGCCTCGCTGGCACTTACTATCGAAAGCGGTTACGCAACGTATTTCAGCAGGTCTCGTAACTCATTATGGAAAAAGGGCGAGACTTCCGGACATCTTCAGAAAATTATCTCGATTTCACTTGATTGCGACGGCGATGCAATTCTTTTCCAAGTCAGCCAAGAGGGCAGCGCCTGCCACACCGGCGAATTCACCTGTTTCCATCGCGAAATATTTCCAAATAAAAGTTCTAATGAAGAAGAGTCGAATTGATGAACATCGAAGAATTTCGTGGCTATGCGAAAACTTTTAATGTTATTCCGGTTTATCGCAAACTCCTTGCAGATGGTGAGACCCCGCTTGGTGTTTATCGGAAGCTGACCGGAAACGCGATCGGATCCTTTCTGCTTGAATCGGCAGAACATGGTGGGGCATGGTCAAGGTATTCATTTATTGGCGCCCACTCACAAGCTACTTTGACTGAAAAAGACGGTAAGGCGCATTGGATTGGAAATCCGCCGGTCGGAGTTCCGACCGATATGGATACACTCGAAGCCCTTCGCCAGACATCGGCACATTTGAAGTCACCAAAAATTGTAGGACTTCCACCATTAACTGGTGGGCTCGTTGGATACATGGGATATGACAGTGTTCGTCGATTGGAAAAACTTCCAGAAATTTCGGTTAAAGATATTCCGCTACCAGAGATCGCCTTTATGCTCACAAATGATTTAGCGGTAATGGATCACACCGATGGAACAATTACCTTAATTGCAAATGCAATTAATTGGGATGGCAGCAACGAGAGAATCGATGAGGCTTTTCAAGATGCACAGTTGCGACTTGACCGAATGCAGAGCCAACTTGCTTCTAGTTTAGTTGGACATATTGCCACGCTACCTAGTGCGCCGGAAGTTTCATTTAATCGCAATATGAGCGAATCGCAGTTTCTCGCAAAAATTGCACTGGCCAAAGAAGAGATCCTGGCTGGAGAGGCCTTTCAGATAGTTCTTTCGCAGCGCTTTGAAGTTGAATGCACTGCGGATCCAGTCGATGTGTATCGGATGTTAAGACTTCGAAATCCCTCTCCGTACATGTATTTGCTGCGATTTGAGGATGGCATTGATGTTGTTGGTTCAAGCCCAGAAGCGCTGGTGAAAGTCACTGAAGGCGAAGTTTTAGTTCATCCAATTGCAGGCACTCGCAAGCGCTCTGATTCGCCAGAGGAAGATAAGCGGTTAGGCGATGAGCTGCTTGCTGATCCTAAAGAACGTGCCGAACATCTGATGCTGGTTGATTTGGGGCGAAATGATTTAGGTCGAATCTGTAAAGCTGGTAGCGTCGAAGTCGTAGATTTTATGAGTATCGAACGCTATTCACATGTAATGCATATTGTCTCCACAGTTACCGGAACTCTGGCTGCGCAGATGAGTGGCGTCGATGCGCTCTTTGCAACGTTTCCGGCCGGCACACTCTCAGGTGCACCGAAACCTCGCGCAATGAAAATAATTGAAGAGTTAGAACCGCACCGAAGAGGTCTTTACGGTGGTGCAATCGGTTATCTCGATTTCAACGGAAATGTTGATACATGTATTGCAATTAGAACAGCGCTGATTCATAACGGTCGGGCTTACGTTCAAGCCGGTGCGGGCATCGTGGCTGATTCCGTTGCAGAATCGGAAAATCAAGAGTGCTTAAATAAAGCCGCTGCCGTACTTGGAGCAATTAGTGCTGCAAATGTTATGCAGGCTGCGCTATGAAAAATTTAATCCCAATTTTAATCAGTGCTGTAGTAATTGCCGCCCTAGTAATCCTGATAAGCCGACGATTTACAATCTCTTCTCGCTACGAACGAAAGCCTCGAGTACATACGACTTGGAGTGCACAGGATCACGGTATAGATCCGACTAAGGAGATGCCGTGAGTGTTCTAGATTCAATTATTGAAGGTGTTCGTGAGGATCTAGCAAAGCGACGCATTCCACTGGCTCAGCTTCACGAATTGATGGGAGCGGCGGCTCCCGTCCGTGATGCGCACGCGCTACTTCGCGGTGATCTCATTAGCGTGATTGCAGAAGTCAAGCGTGCATCTCCGAGTAAAGGTGCCCTTGCCACTATTGCTGATCCAGCTGCACTTGCCTCGCAATATGAAGAAGCGGGCGCTAGTGTCATCAGCGTCCTTACCGAAGAACGTAGATTTGGTGGTTCGCTGAAAGATTTGAGCGCTGTGAGAAATGCGGTAGATATTCCAGTTCTTCGGAAAGATTTCATGGTTGATGATTACCAATTTTACGAAGCGCGCGCATATGGCGCCGATGTAGTACTTCTCATCGTGGCGGCGCTATCGACTGCACAATTAAAGGACTTCTACGAAATGTCGACTGAACTTGGCATGGCGGTACTTGTCGAGGTTCATACTCATGACGAGTTAGAGCGGGCGATGGAGATTGAACCAAAAATTATTGGAATTAATTCTCGCAATCTCAAAACGCTTGCAGTCGATCAGGCCGCCTTTGCTGACCTAATTCCTAGGATTCCTGGTGAGATTATCCGAGTTGCTGAGTCAGGAATCTCAAACCGCAGCGAAGTTGAAAGCGCCCAGTCATACGGCGCTGATGCCATTTTGGTAGGGGAGGCGCTGGTTCGAGCGGGGGAGCCAATCTCCGCACTGCACACCTTGCGTGGTCTCTAGTACCCTCAAGCCATGACAACTGATGAGCAAATAATCCAATCGTCGCAAGACATCCTGGGTCACTTTGGTCCTTATGGCGGACGATTTGTTCCGGAAGCGCTCATCGGTGCACTCGAAGAGTTAGAGCAAGCTCATCTCACCGCACAACTTGATCCAACATTTGCAGCCGAGTTAGATCATCTGCACCGTACATATTCTGGTCGACCAAGCATTATTACCGAAGCGCCACGCTTTGCTGCCCATGCTGGGAATGCTCGTATTATTTTAAAGCGGGAAGATCTCAATCACACCGGCTCTCATAAAATAAATAACGTATTAGGTCAAGCGCTACTGACTGTGCGAATGGGTAAGAAGCGCATCATCGCCGAAACCGGAGCGGGTCAGCACGGTGTTGCATCTGCGACTGCTGCGGCGCTCATGGGACTTGAGTGCGTTGTCTACATGGGTGAAGAAGATACAAAACGTCAATCACTTAACGTTGCTCGAATGAAATTACTTGGAGCAGAAGTTATCCCAGTGACTTCGGGTTCACGCACTCTCAAAGATGCGATCAATGAAGCGATGCGCGATTGGGTGACAAATGTTGACTCCACTCATTATCTTCTCGGCACTGTAGCGGGACCACACCCATTCCCGACTATGGTTCGAGATTTCCATCGCATCATTGGAGTTGAATCACGCGCACAGGTTCTTGCACTTACCGGAAAACTTCCTGACGCTGTACTTGCTTGCGTCGGAGGCGGCTCCAATGCAATTGGAATCTTCCATCCATTTATTGACGATCACGACGTTCGTTTGATCGGTCTTGAAGCTGGTGGAGATGGTGTTGCAAGTGGTCGACACGCAGCGGCAATCTCAGGCGGCTCACCTGGAGTTCTGCACGGAACTCGCTCTTATGTTTTACAAGATGCAAATGGTCAGACAGTTGAATCGCACTCAATTTCTGCTGGCCTTGATTACCCTGGCGTTGGGCCAGAGCATGCATACCTCAATGACATCGGTCGCGCTGAGTACCGCGCAATCACCGATGCACAAGCGATGGAAGCGTTTTCGATTCTTTGCAAGACCGAAGGAATTATCCCAGCTATTGAAACTGCGCATGCACTTGCTGGCGCAATGATTATTGGTAAGGAACTTGGCGAATCCGCAACGTTACTCATTAATCTTTCGGGTCGTGGCGATAAGGATGTTTCAACGGCCGCTGAGTACTTTGGGATCGAACTTTAAAGGTGGCTCTTTCAACACCGCTTGATCAAGTATTAGCAAAGGCAAAGAGCGAGAATCGCGCTGCTTTAATTGCATATATTCCAGCAGGTTTTCCGAGTATTGAAGGATGTAAAAAAGTCATTGCGGCATTTGCCCGTGGTGGTGTCGACGCGATCGAAATTGGATTTCCTTATAGCGATCCAGTCATGGACGGGCCCACTATTCAAGCGGCAGCAGTGCAATCTTTAAGCCACGGAACTGGGGCACAAGAAGTCTTAGATTCCTTAAAGTGTGCCACGGACTTGGGCATCGCTGCGGTAGTTATGACATATTGGAATCCGATTGAAAAATACGGTCCTGAAAAATTTGCGCAAGCAATCGCAGCTCATGGTGGCTCCGGAGTCATCACGCCAGATCTCACCGTTGAAGAGTCGGCTGGTTGGATCGCTGCCACTGATAAACATGAAATTAATCGAATCTATGTCGTGGCACCAAGCACAAAAGATGGTCGGCTTCCGATGGTCACAGAACAATGTGGCGGATTCGTATATGCGGCGAGTTTGATGGGTGTGACCGGAACTCGTTCCAGTGTTTCATCCTTAGCATCGGATCTAGTTGGTCGAATTCGTGAAACGACAGATACACCGGTGAGTGTTGGACTTGGTGTTTCTACTCGGGAGCAGGCTAAATCGGTGGCGGGCTATGCCGATGGGGTCATCGTTGGTTCTGCCTTCATTAATGCAATCCTGGATGCACCCGACGAAGAATCAGGGCTGGCAGCTGTTGAGCACCTGGCGCGGGAGTTATCGCTAGGAGTTCGCGAGGGTCGTTAGCGGGGTCCACACAATAAACACAAGAAGAAATTCCTCGTACAGCGGAATTATCTTTCAAAATCGTTGTAAATTAGGCTAAGTTTTTCGGTAAAGATTTAAAACTACGAGTGAGGGATACCATGGCTAAGAAGGTAAAGAATTCAGTGAAGGCCCAAAGTGGAGATCCGTTCACACGTTGGCTTGTCATTGGAATGGTCACACTTGTGATCGCTGTTGGAGTCGGATTTAGCCTCACAAGCGAGAAGAGTATTTCAACTCAATCACTGGCCGCCCTTGACTCTTTTAGCCCTACTGGTCCGGTAAGTGCGGTTGTTTCATCTGCAGATGGAGATGGAGTTGTTTTTAATCAAGGGCTTCCGCTAAAAATTGATATCTTTGAAGATTTTCAATGCCCCATCTGTAAACTTTTTGAAGATCCACTTGGTGGGTACCTCACATCCTTGATTACGGAGAAGAAGGCGCAAGTTACTTACCATCCGCTTTCATTTCTCGGCAATGACTCTTCAGATAATGAATCGATAGCTGCAGCAAATGCTGCCTACTGTGCAGTTGATGAAGATAGATTTATAGATATGCACAAAGCTCTTTATGTTGTCCAATCTAGTACCGAGAATTCTGGCTTTCTGAGTACAAAGAATTTAATCGAGATTGGTAAGAAAATTGGAATCTCTTCACCTGCTTTTGAAGATTGCGTTACCAACAAATCGAAGTTGAAGAATGTTATTACTGCGACCGAGTCAATGACTCGGTATAACGTACAAGGAACGCCGACGACATTCATCAATGGTAAAGTGTGGAATCGTCAATCACCTGGCTTTGACCTCGGAGAATTTAAGGCTGCGGTCGAAGTGGCAACAAATTAATCTCTGGCGATCATAAAGATGTTGCGCGCCTCAATTCCCTCTCCAGCTAAGTCATTTCTGGAGATAGGGCCGCTGACGGTTCACTTCTACGCCCTATGCATCATTGCTGGAATTGCAGTTGCAATCTGGCTGGGTGATAAACGATTGCGTGCGATTAATCCGCAATTAGTTTCAGTCGTTGCTGATGTTGCAATCGTGGCAGTGCCGGCTGGAATTTTGGGCGGGCGTCTTTATCACGTCATCTCTTCTCCACGAGATTTTTTTGGTAGCACTGGATCACCGGCAGATATTTTCGCAATTTGGAAAGGTGGCCTTGGAATTTGGGGCGCAATTTCAGTAGGGGCACTTGCAGCCGCATGGGCATACCGAAGACAGGTTCGCCTTAAGTCAGAGCTGGACTTTCCACCATTTGCTCGATTTCTTGATGTGCTTGCACCTGGGATCTTGCTGGCGCAAGCAATTGGACGATTTGGAAATTGGTTTAATATCGAACTTTTTGGCAGACCACTCGATACTTGGTGGGGCTTAGAAATTCCAAGCCGATACCGTCCATCTGGATTTGTGGAGTTTGCAACATTCCATCCGACTTTTCTCTACGAAGCGATCTGGTGCACGCTTGTGGCAGCAGCACTTCTCATTTTTGGAAAAAAACTTGCCTCAGGCCAGAGCTTTGCGCTCTATATTGCACTGTACTGTCTCGGACGGTTCTTTATTGAAAATCTTAGAATCGATACTGCCAATCAAATCTTGGGATTACGCCAGAATCAATGGGTAAGTTTTATCATCGGCGCTGTTGCGATTGTGATCTTCATGCGCCTGCGTCGAGTCGTAGGTTTAAGCGGCGATTCGGGTACCCTGCGAACATGAGTCTCGAATCTGTCTACCAGCGCAATCTCCAGCACCGCGCTCATCGCGCCGGTTGGTTACGCGCGGCAGTTCTTGGCGCAAATGATGGATTGGTCTCCACTGCGAGTTTGATGATGGGAGTTACGGCGGCAAACCCAGGTGAGAGTAAGTTTCTTATTACTGCCGGTGCTGCTGCGATTGTGGCAGGTGCTATGTCAATGGCTGTCGGTGAGTATGTTTCGGTTCGCTCACAAACTGATGTGGAAGAATCCGATCGCAAAGTTGAGATTGGTCATCTCGCAATAGATCCAGAGGGCGAATTGCTTGAGCTCACACATATTTATATTGCGCGTGGGTTGACGCCTGAATTAGCAAGCCAAGTCGCGCTACAGATGCACGACCATGATGCGCTCGAAGCACATTTACGTGATGAACTCGGTCAAATGCCACAGAATAAAGCGCGACCAATTCAGGCAGCTTTGGCCTCGGCGGCAAGTTTTACGATGGGTGGTCTGATTCCATTTGCTGGTGCTTTTGCTCCGACCCCGGGTGCGATTGCGCTGACCATCGTCTCCTTTGCCATGCTGGGACTTTTGATTACCGGCGTCTTAAGCGCGAAAACGGCCGGAACTCACCCATTGCGACCAACGATTCGAGTGATGTTGGGCGGCGCCGCTGGTATGGCAGTTACTGCGGGGATTGGCCAACTTCTTCATATTAACCTCGGTTAGCACAATAGATTTGAACTATCGATAGTGGCATAGCCTTGCTAGTCTTTGTGCAGGGTCAGCGTTGTCCCGTCGAATGTGACGAATATCGGACAACAGGAGATCTCGCAGATGGCACTTTCATCAAATTATCCCGCAGCACAAGGTTTATATAACCCTGCGCAAGAGCACGATGCTTGCGGTGTTGCGATGGTTGCCACTCTGAATAAAGTTGCCACACATGAAATTGTTGCGAAGGCGTTAATAGCACTTCGTAACTTGGAACACCGCGGCGCAGCAGGAGCAGAACCAGATAGTGGTGATGGCGCCGGTATTTTAATTCGAGTTCCACATGCATTTTATAAAGAAATTCTTAACTTCGAACTTCCAGCAGAAGGTTCATATGCAACTGGTATTGCATTTATCGCTCCTTACTTTGATCCCACTTCACTTGTCCTTGCCATTGCAGCAGAAGAAGGCTTGCACGTTCTTGGATGGCGTGACTTGCCGACAAATGCAGCGTCAGTAGGAAATACAGCAAAGTCTGTAATGCCACTGTTCCGACAGCTTTTTGTGGAGAGCAAGACGAAAGAAAGTGGCATCGCCCTTGATCGATTGGCATTTGCTCTTCGCAAGCGAGTAGAGCAAGCGGGCGAGATTTATTTCCCATCTCTTTCTTCTCAAACAATTGTCTATAAAGGAATGCTTACCACTGGCCAACTTGAGGAATTTTTCCCAGATCTAAGTGATCCACGCGTTGTATCCCCATTAGCACTTGTCCACTCTCGTTTCTCCACTAATACATTTCCATCGTGGCCATTAGCTCACCCTTATCGATATATCGCTCACAATGGCGAGATCAATACCGTTAAGGGAAATCGCAATTGGATGCGCGCACGTGAGTCACTCCTTGCTAGTGACGTTATTCCTGGTGAAATGTCGCGTCTCTTTCCAATTGTAGAAATGTCAGGCAGCGACTCGGCATCCTTTGATGAAGTTCTTGAACTTCTCTATCTCGGTGGACGTTCACTTCCACATGCGATCTTGATGATGATTCCAGAAGCGTGGGAGAACCACACCACGATGTCTAAAAAGCGTCGCGAGTTCTACTCTTTCCATTCTTCGCTGATGGAGCCATGGGATGGTCCAGCATGCGTTGTCTTTACTGACGGACATCAAGTGGGTGCAGTCCTTGATCGCAACGGCTTGCGTCCATCTCGCTACTGGGTAACCCATGATGGACTTGTTGTTTTAGCTTCAGAAGTTGGCGTACTTGATATTCCGGCCGAGCAAATTGCGCGAAAGGGACGCTTGCAACCAGGAAAGATGTTCCTCGTTGATATTGAGTCTGGTCGCATTATTGAAGATGATGAGATCAAAGATTCGCTTGCAGATGGTGCACCATATGGCAAGTGGGTTGAAGATGGCATGATCAAACTCTCGGAGTTACCTGCACGTGAACATATTATTTATCCACACTCCTCTGTCGTTCGTCGTCAACGTGCATTTGGCTACACCGAAGAAGAACTTCGTATCATCATCACGCCGATGGCAAAGGGTGGGGGAGAGGCTCTCGGTTCGATGGGTACCGATACCCCGATTGCGGCGCTATCAAATAAGCCACGAGTTCTTTTCGACTACTTCACCCAACTTTTCGCTCAGGTTACCAATCCACCACTTGATGCAATCCGAGAAGAACTAGTTACTAGTTTGGCTGGCTCCATTGGTCCAGAACATAATCTCTTAGATCCCGGACCAGAATCATGTCGCCAGATTCAACTTACATTTCCAGTAATCGATAATGATGAACTGGCAAAAATTATTCACGTCAATGCAGATGACGAGCATCCGGATCTTGCTTCCTATGTTGTCCGCGGACTATTTCCGGTCTCAGGAGATGGCAACACTCTTCGCAAGCGACTAGATGAGATTAAGAGTGAAGTAAGTCAGGCAATTAAAGATGGTGCCCGAATTATCGTGCTCTCTGATCGAAATGGTGACGCAGAAGATACGCCGATTCCTTCGCTCCTACTTACTGCAGCGGTGCATCACCATTTAATTCGGGAAAAGACACGTACCAAGGTTGGTCTTGTTGTTGAAGCAGGAGATGTTCGGGAAGTTCACCATGTTGCACTCCTCATTGGATACGGCGCAGCGGCAGTAAATCCTTATCTTGCGATGGAGAGCGCTGAAGATCTAGTTATTCAAGGCGTGATCACTGGTATTACTCCAGAAAAAGCCGTGCATAACATTATTAAGGCGCTCGGTAAGGGCGTGTTAAAGGTAATGTCAAAGATGGGTATCTCAACAATTGCGTCATACACAGGTGCGCAAGTATTTGAAGCGATCGGCCTAGCCCAAGGTGTTGTTGATGAATTTTTTGTCGGCACTACTTCTCGCCTCGGTGGCGTAGACCTTGATGTAATTGCGCAAGAAACAATTAAGCGCCATCACATCGCATACCCACCAGGAGGAGAAGTTCCTGGAACCAAGCGACTTCCTATTGGTGGCGAATATCAATGGCGCAGAGATGGTGAACCACACCTTTTCAATCCAGAGACAGTTTTCACACTTCAGCACGCAACCCGCTCAAAGCGTTACGATGTATTTAAGCGATATACCCGCGCTGTAGATGAGCAAAGTAGCGCGCTGATGACACTTCGCGGACTCTTTACCTTTAAATCTGCCGAACGAACACCGATTTCGATAGATGAAGTCGAGTCAGTTTCGCAGATCGTCAAGCGCTTCTCAACTGGTGCTATGTCCTATGGTTCGATCTCACAGGAAGCACACGAAACACTCGCAATTGCCATGAACCGACTTGGTGGTAAATCAAATACTGGTGAGGGTGGTGAAGACCCTGATCGATTTACGCCAGAACCTAATGGTGATTCAAAGCGAAGTGCAATTAAACAAGTAGCCTCTGGCCGATTCGGTGTCACCAGTAATTACTTGGTAAATGCAGATGATATTCAAATCAAAATTGCGCAGGGAGCAAAGCCCGGCGAAGGTGGACAGCTCCCGGGTAACAAGGTCTATCCATGGATTGCCAAGGTGCGTTACTCAACGCCAGGTGTGGGACTCATTTCCCCACCACCTCATCACGATATTTACTCGATTGAAGATTTAGCTCAACTTATTCACGATTTAAAGAATGCAAATAAGAACGCTCGTATTCACGTGAAGCTAGTTGCTGAAGTTGGAGTAGGAACTGTGGCAGCGGGTGTATCTAAGGCACATGCCGATGTTGTCCTCATCTCCGGCCACGACGGTGGAACAGGTGCATCACCGCTGACTTCACTTAAGCATGCTGGCGCTCCTTGGGAACTCGGACTTGCCGAAACTCAGCAGACGTTATTACTCAACGGTCTTCGAGATCGCATCGTGGTTCAGGCAGATGGTTCACTAAAAACTGGTCGGGACGTTGTCATCGCTGCGCTTCTTGGTGCCGAAGAATACGGTTTCGCAACTGCACCTCTTGTTGTATCTGGCTGCGTAATGATGCGCGTTTGTCATTTGGATACCTGCCCAGTTGGTGTTGCTACTCAAAATCCAGAATTACGCAAAAATTTCACAGGTAAACCTGAATTCGTTGAGACTTTCTTTGAATATATTGCCGAGGAAGTGCGTGAAATCTTGGCTTCGCTAGGTTGCCGAACAATCCAAGAGGCGATCGGCCATGTTGAGTACTTGGATACTAAGAGCGCTGTTGATCACTGGAAGTTAAGTGGCCTTGATCTCTCTCCACTATTGGTGCGTCCAGATGTTAAAGGGTCGCTCTACCAGATCACAACCCAAGAACATGGTTTAGAGAATGCGCTCGATAATGAGCTCATTGCTAAGTCACAACTTGCTTTAACCAAGGGAGAAAAGGTTTCAATCGAAAGTTCGGTTCGAAATGTGAATCGAACAGTTGGAACAATGCTCGGATCAGAGATCACACGTGCCTATGGTGGCGAAGGTCTGCCTCGAGGAACAATTGATATTACTTTGCGAGGATCTGCCGGCCAGTCACTAGGTGCCTTCATTCCTTCTGGCTTAACGCTTCGCCTCTTTGGTGATTCAAATGACTACGTAGGTAAGGGAATATCTGGTGGCCGAGTCATCGTTAGGCCAGATGAGAAATCTTCTTTTGATTCTGAAAAAAATGTTATTGCTGGAAATGTGATCGGTTATGGCGCAACTTCTGGCGAGATATTTATTCGCGGAATTGTCGGAGAACGATTCTGTGTCCGAAATTCTGGTGCGACCGCTGTGGTTGAGGGAATTGGTGACCACGGGTGTGAATATATGACTGGTGGAACGGTAGTCGTACTCGGAGCAACAGGACGTAACTTTGCTGCTGGCATGTCGGGTGGCCGCGCATTTCTTCTAGATTTGGATGTTTCGCTCGTCAATACCGACATGGTCGATGTTCTTGTCGTTCCAGCGGATCAAAAAGAGCATCTCAAAGAAGTTCTCTTGGATTATTACAATGAGACTGATTCTCAGGTTGCTGGAGCGCTACTCCTTGATTGGGAGAGCTCGGTAAGTAGAATCTTAATGGTGATGCCCCGAGATTATGCCCGAGTACTTGCTGCGATGGAGAAGGCGACTAAAGAGGGTCTTCCAATCGATCAATACGTCATGGAGGTAGCAGTTAATGGCTGATCCAAAGGGTTTTCTTACAACGCCACGTGAAATGCCAAAGCGTCGTCCCGTTGATGTGCGCATTCAAGATTGGCGTGAAGTGTACGAGCCACAGAGTTTTGAACACCTACAAAAGCAAGCTGGTCGTTGCATGGATTGTGGAATTCCCTTCTGTCACTCTGGGTGTCCACTAGGTAATCTCATTCCTGAGTGGAATGACTTGATATGGCGCGGGGATAAGACAGAGGCAATCGCACGACTTCATGCCACAAATAATTTTCCAGAGTTCACTGGTCGCCTCTGCCCAGCACCATGTGAGACTGCTTGTGTAGTTGCTATCAACACCGATGCCGTGACAATTAAGCAGGTCGAGCTCAGAACTATTGAAGAAGCATTTGGTAGTGGAGATGTAAAACCGTTAGCACCTGATCGCATTACTGGAAAGACTGTTGCGGTGATCGGTTCCGGTCCAGCTGGACTTGCAGCTGCCCAGCAACTCACACGTGCTGGACATACAGTCGTCGTCTACGAGCGCGCCGATAAAATTGGTGGACTTCTGCGTTATGGAATTCCTGAATTCAAAATGGAAAAAAATATTATTGATCGTCGACTTTCTCAGATGGAGAAAGAAGGTACACGTTTTCGCACCGGTGTAGATATTGGCGTCGATATAACGGGATCAGAGTTGCGTCAAAAATATGATTCCGTAGTTCTAGCAATTGGTGCAACCCAGTGGCGTGATCTCCCGATTAAAGGGCGTGAAAATAAAGGTATCTACCAGGCGATGGAATTTTTGCCGTGGGGAAACAAACAAGCTCTTGGTGAAGTAAGTAACCCTGAAATCAATGTTGCCGGTAAGCATGTCGTCATTCTTGGTGGAGGAGATACTGGCGCTGATTGTCTTGGCACATCAATCCGCCAAGGTGCAGCAAGTGTTACTCAGCTTGAAATTATGCCTCGACCATCAGATGAACGACCAGCTTCGGCCCCGTGGCCGATGTACCCAATGATTTATCGCGTTTCTAGCGCACATGAAGAGTTAGATGATCGAATCTTTGCTGTGAGTACTGAAGAATTTATCGGAGATGGTAACGGTAATCTAAAAGCGTTGAAAATTGTTGAGACCCAACTTGTTGATGGCAAGTTCCAACCTGTGGCAGGCTCCGAGCGAGAGTTGCCAGCTGATTTCGCCTTTCTTGCGATGGGATTTACTGGCCCGCAGGCAACTCCACTCTTTGCACAACTTGCAGTAGAACTAGATGATCGAACAAATGTTAAACGTAACGAGATCTTCGAAAGTACCGCAGAAGGTGTATTTGTTGCTGGTGATGCTGGTCGTGGTCAATCACTCATCGTTTGGGCTATCGCAGAAGGCCGAAGTGTAGCTGCCGCTGTTGATCGCTACTTGGAGGGAGAAACTCAACTACCTTCTCCTATTTCACCGACAGAGAGGTCGCTTACAGTTTAATAATTAAGCCGCGCTCAAAATACTGCGGACTCGTAGGTATGTAGAAACAATCGATAGGATAAGAACATGCGTCGCGCGAAAATAGTTTGCACACTTGGTCCTGCTGTTGATACCCCTGAAAAAATTAGCGAGCTCATTGCTGCGGGCATGAATATGGCTCGTCTCAATCTTTCGCATGGGGGATATGAAGAACACCAGAGTCGACTAGATCGCGTTCGTGCCGCCGCTGCTGAGGCTGGAGTTCCGCTTGCAATTCTGGTGGATCTGCAAGGTCCAAAGATTCGTCTTGCTCGCTTCAAGGATGGGCCACACGATCTTGCTCGTGGTGATATTTTCACGATTACAACAGATGACGTTGAGGGAAGTAAGGAACGCGTGGGCACGACCTATAAGGGTCTTCCGGGTGATTGCAAAGCTGGTGATCGAATTCTGATTGATGATGGAAAAGTGACGGTCGAGGTTATCGAGGTAAAGGGTGCAGATGTAATTACGAAGGTAATTGAACCCGGTGCGGTCAGCAATAATAAAGGAATCAACCTTCCTGGAGTTGCAGTCTCTGTACCAGCGCTCTCCGAGAAAGATATTGATGACCTTCGCTGGGGTTTGCGAGCTGGCGCGGATTTCATTGCACTCTCATTTGTTCGAAGTGCTGAAGATATTGTTGATGTCCATAAGATTATGGATGAGGTCGGTATTCGAATACCAGTCATTGCAAAGATCGAAAAACCACAAGCGGTAGAGAATTTAGTCGGAATTGTTGGTGCATTCGATGGCATTATGGTCGCGCGCGGAGATCTAGGAGTAGAACTTCCGATTGAAGATGTTCCTCTTGTACAAAAGCTCTGTATTGAACTGGCAAGAGATGCTGCCAAACCAGTTATTGTCGCAACCCAAATGCTTGATTCGATGATTACCAACTCAAGGCCTACCCGGGCAGAAGCCACCGATTGCGCAAATGCTGTCCTTGATGGTGCGGATGCTTTGATGCTCTCTGGTGAGACTAGCGTTGGTGAATTTGCGATTGAAGCAGTTGCAACCATGGCGCGGATTATTCAAAAAACTGAAGAGGGTGGTTTGGATCGAATCCGTCCGTTAAAGCACCAACCACGTACTAAGGGTGGCGCAATAACTAAGGCCGCCGTAGAAGTTGGCGCAATCGTGGGTGCAAAGTTTCTCGTGGCCTTCACGCAGAGTGGTGACTCAGCCCGCCGAATGGCACGGTTGCGTTCACCGATTCCAATTTTAGCTTTGACCCCAGATCGTGGAACTTATAATCGATTGGCGTTGTCGTGGGGAGTCGAGTCAATGATTACTCCAGTTGTTTCACATACAGATGAAATGGTGAAGCAGGTTGATGGTCTGTTATTGGAGAGCAAGCGCGCAACAATTGGTGAAAACGTAATGATTGTGGCCGGTTCACCTCCCGGAATTCCTGGTTCAACGAATGCAATGCGCGTGCACCGCATGGGAGATGCCGTCGCTGGCGCAGCTCCTGCTTACCGTTAACACTAACTCGATCGCTCAGGTTAAGATTCACGGGTAAGCCTCGGTACTCCAACGGTAGAGAGGGCAGTCTCAAACACTGCATAGTGTCGGTTCGAATCCGACTCGGGGCACATGATGAGTTCGACTAACGAAGGTAGCGCGTCGACTTCTGTACGTATTGTCGTCGCCGAAGATGAAGCGTTAATTCGGATGGATCTTGTTGAAATGTTGGCCGAGGCTGGATACTCCGTTGTCGCTCAAGCAGGAGATGGTGCGCAAGCGATCGAATTAGTTAAAGAGCATCAACCAGATTTGGCAATTCTTGATGTCAAGATGCCCGTTCTCGATGGCATTAGCGCTGCTGAAGAGATAATTTCAATTTGTCCAGTACTTATGCTGACCGCTTTTAGCCAGCGAGAGTTGGTAGATCGAGCACGTGATGCAGGTGTGATGGCATACCTACTTAAACCATTCACAATTAGCGATTTAATTCCAGCAATTGAGATTGCAATGAGTCGCCATAATCAGATGCGAACACTCACCGAAGAAGTAGCTGATTTACACGAACGGCTTGAGACGAGAAAAATTATTGATCGAGCAAAAGGGATTTTGATGTCAGCGCTCAATCTCACTGAGCCAGCTGCATTTTCTTGGATTCAAAAAGCGGCGATGGATCGGCGGCTGACCATGAAACAAGTAGCTGAGGCGGTCATCAGCCCCGAGGCAGCCACATTCGATTAACTCTCTGCCTCGGCAGTAAAAGCACACTTTTTCCGTGATTCTATTTACCTTCTTGAGCGTGATGGCTATGCTTTGCGCATCCCACTCGAGGTCTGATCACCTTGTCTTGAGGGGGCAATCATCGAAAGGGAGAACATGCAGAAATTCAATAAAGCGACCATGCTCGTTGCTGCAGCAATCACCAGCTTAGTACTTGCTGGTTGTGGCGGCGGAAGCGATGCTTCAGGTCCATTAAAAATCGGTTCACTACTTCCTGAAACAGGAAGTCTTGCATTCCTCGGACCCCCTGAGTTTGCAGGCGTAGACCTAGCTATAGCCGACATCAATGCAGCTGGCGGAGTACTCGGAGAAAACATCGAGCACATTCGTGGAGATTCAGGAGATACAAGTTCTGATATCGCGCAGCAGACAGCAGATTCACATATCGCAGCAGGCGTAAGTGCAATTGTTGGCGCTGCATCATCAGGCGTCTCCTTTACTGTAATTGATAAGATTACGAGTGCAGGAATTGTTCACTTCTCACCAGCAAACACATCACCAGACTTTACAAATTACGCTGATGACGGTTACTACTTCCGTACAGCACCATCAGATACTTTCCAGGGCGCAGTCCTTGGTCAGTTGATGGCGAAAGAGGGAGCAACTAACGCTGTATTCCTAAACCTTGATGATGCATACGGAAACGGACTTGCAAAGTACGCGATGGCTGCATTCACAGGAACTTCGACAAACATTGTCTATAACCCACAGGCTGCTGAATTCTCAGCTGATGTTTCAAAGGCGAAGGCTGCAAAGCCAGATGCAATTGCAATCATCGGATTCGATGAGACAGCAAAGATCTTCACAGAGCTTATCAAGCAGGGAATTGGTCCAGACAAGGTAAAGACTTACCTCGTTGATGGAAACCTTTCAAGCGGAGCTTATGCTGATCTACCTGCAGGAATCATGAAGGGTGTTAAAGCAACTCTTCCTGGTGTATTTGCAGATGGTTCACTTCAGGAGCGTCTACTTGGTGTAGATCCTGCACTGACCGACTTCTCATATGCAGCTGAGTCATACGACGCAGTTGTCTTGATCGCACTTGCTGCAGAGCAGGGTGGAGCAACGGATGGAATGACAATCCGTGACAACCTCGTTTCAGTCTCAAAGGGTGGCACTAAGTGCACAACCTTTGCTGAGTGCAAGGCTCTCATCGCTGATGGCACAGATATCGACTACGACGGTGTTTCAGGTCCAGTCGAATTTGCTGACAACGGAGATCCTTCATATGCAACGATGGGTATCTACCAGTACATTGCAAATGACAAGTACGAAGCACTACCAGCAGAGTTCATCTCTGGTGATGTACCAGCAGGCGAGTAATCACCAGCTAAATTAGTAATAAGTAAGGCCCTCCAGATATCTGGCGGGCCTTACTTATTACAAGAGAAGTTTAAGATTTTGCCATGGTTCCAAGATATAACTCAATTACCTTTGGATCAGTTGAGAGAGACTTTCCAGTCCCTTCATAAGCATTCTTTCCTTGATCGAGAACGTATCCACGATCAACGATCTGTAAACAACGCCGTGCATTCTGTTCAACGATGATTACCGTCACGCCAATTTCATTAATTTCACGCACACGAACGAAAACTTCATCTTGAAGTGCTGGAGAGAGTCCGGCACTTGGTTCATCAAGAAGAAGGACTGAAGGGTCCATCATGAGTGCACGTCCCATGGCAACCATTTGACGTTCGCCACCCGAGAGAGATCCAGCACGCTGTTTGCGACGAGTCCCAAGAGTTGGAAAGAGATCAACTACAAAATCAAAGCGCTCAGAAAATTTTGATGGAGATTGAAATGCACCCATCTGTAAATTCTCTTCGATCGAAAGTGAAGGAAAGACGTTATTGTTTTGGGGTACAAATCCGATTCCGCGTTCCACAAGTTGATCAGCTCGCATATTGGTGATCTCTTCATCTTTAAGATACACGTTACCTTCACGCACCTTCACGAGTCCAAATAGTGATTTAAGAAGTGTTGATTTACCGGCACCGTTTGGGCCAATAATACCAACAAGTTCACCCTTGTTTGCATAGAGATTACAACCGTTAAGAATATTGATACCAGGTAGATAACCGGCGACTAGTTCATGAGCAACAATGATCGGTGATTGTGTTTGAGTCATGGTTACTTTCCGTCGGCAGCCTGAGATAGATCTTCATTGTGATGTGATCCGAGATAAGCCTCGATTACATCAGGGTTGCCCATTACTGATGAAGGTGTTCCTTCAGCGATGATCTGACCCTGCGCCATGACAATAACCCAATCACTAATTTCGTGCACCATATCCATATCGTGCTCCACGAAGAGGACGGTTTTCCCCTGAGTCCGTAGATCTTTTATATGTTCAAGCAAAGATTGTTTGAGCGCTGGATTTACGCCAGCCATTGGTTCATCAAGCATTACTATCTCTGGTTCCACCATGAGGGCTCGAGCCATCTCAAGAAGTTTACGTTGTCCGCCTGAAAGTGCAGCGGCAAAGTCACCTTGCTTTTCAATCAATTTAAAGTGAGTCAGAATTATTGAGGCGCGAGCTTTGATAAGTTCTTCTTGGTTGCGCCATAATCGTGGAAAGAGTGAGCGGGCAATAGATTCACCCTTTTGACCAGGTGCACCAAGAATCATATTCTCCATAACGGTCAGTCGATAGAGAGCTTTGGTGAGTTGAAAGGTACGGACCATGCCAAGTCGAGCAACTTTATGGGGAGGTATACCGTTAAGCTCCCTTCCATTAAAGCTCCACGTCCCTGTATTGGGAGAGTCATACCCGGTGAGTAGATTAAAAAAAGTTGTCTTGCCTGCACCATTTGGTCCAATGAGCGCGGTGATTGCACCACGCTGAATCTCTAAATGTTTAACATTAACCGCGGTCAATCCGCCGAATTGGCGTGAAATATTGTCAGCAACGACAATCGGATCTGGTTTCGACGAGCCTGGTGTCTGGGATGTGCCGGCTGGAAAATCAGATGAATTAGGCTTTTGCATCGAGTGCCAACTCCTTCTTATCTCCGAAAATACCTTGAGGTCGATAGATCATCAAAAGCATGAGGCCAATTCCCATCAACATAAATCGAATCTGCCCCACTTGGTTTGGGCCAATCAGCCAATCAGGGATGAGATTGGCTGAAACTCCGGCACGCAACATCTGTTCGATAAAGACAATTAAGAACCAGAAAATCATGGCACCAACGATTGGTGCAAATACCCGGGCTGCTCCACCGAGAATGAGAACCGTATAGGCAAAGAATGTAAGCGCAGTACCGTAGTTATCAGGCTGCACGGATTGACGTGAGAGAGCGTAAACAAAACCGCCACATGCCCCAATGACTCCACCGATAATTAAAGATTGCATCTTATAGAGATAAACATTTTTACCGAGAGATTTGACCGCATCTTCGTCTTCACGGATAGCGCGCATCAAGCGGCCCCAAGGGGAGTTGACCATGCGCCACATTGCAAAGGTAATAAGTGCGACAAGTGCCCAACCCGTGATCACTACCCAGAGATCGTTGGCGTTGAAGCGTAAGATCGGGGTAGTAATGCCATCTTTAAAGGGATTGAGTGCAAAAAATTCAGCGCCGAATTTTCCAGTAATACCATCGGAGCCACCGAGTGTGTCATTAAAGGTTGCTGATCGCGCAATCTGTCTTACGATTTCAGCAGCAGCGATTGTGACAATCGCAAGATAATCTGCTCGCAATCTTAAGGTTGGTATTCCAAGTAGAAGTGCAAAGATAATTGAGTTGATAATTCCAATGAGAAATGCAACCCAAAGTGAGATTCCAAATGAGATCACTGGTACTGCAACGCTATAGGCACCAATTGCTAAGAATCCCGCCTGACCAAAGTTGAGAAGGCCGGTGTATCCAAAGTGCATATTTAATCCGATCGCAGCAAGTGCGAAAATAATGGCGTTTACTCCGATTGTCGCACTCAATGTTTGCTGTGTAATAAAGAGAAAATCCATTTATCCAATCCTCTCTCGTTTGCCAAGAATTCCTTGAGGTCGAACAATTAAGATCAGAATGAGAACAACGAGAGCACCAACATATTTGAGCTCTGTCGGAATAAATAGCGTTGAGAGCTGAACGAAGAGGCCAATAATAAGTGAGCCAACGAGTGCACCATTTGCAGTTCCGAGCCCACCAAGAGTTACTGCTGCAAAGATGAGAAGCAACATATCCTGACCCATTAAGAAACTTACCCCTTGGTTTACGGTAACAATCACGCCGGCATAGCCAGCTAAAGCTGCACCGAGAATCCATACTGCGCGGATCACTTTTTGAACATCAATCCCTGATGCCGAAGCGAGAGCTGGATTGTCGGCTACCGCGCGACTTGCCTTTCCCATTCTCGTGCGCAACAACCACAGAGTTGCGAGCACGATAAAGAGAATGCCAAAAATTGTTGTGATAATTGATTTTGGAGTGATGTTAACTAGGCCAAATTCGAGTCCTGCCTGCCCCGCATATTGCGGTAACTGGCGGGTATCGCCACCGAAAATGAAGAGGAAGAAGTAGCGAAGGAAGATTGCCAATCCAATCGAGACCACAAGCATCGCAATTAATCCGGTGCCACGTTTGCGCAAAGGCCGCCAGAGATATTTATCTTGCAGGTAGCCGGAAATAAATGCGCTCAATATTATTGCCCCCGGCGCTGCAAGTATGACCGGAAGCCCGATAATTGCGCTGAGATAGTAGGTCAGCAATCCACCGAAGGTAAGAATTTCACCATGAGCAAAATTTGTCAGCCCGGTTGTACCAAAGATCAGATTGAGACCTAGCGCTGCTAACGCAATAATTAAACCCAGAATAATTCCATCAACGATTAATTGAGCCGAGCGTTCAAGCGATGTTGCTTTAGTCACACCTGGCCCAATCGGAAAAAGTAGGCGCAATTGAACATCAAGCATAAATATATTTGCCTTCAGCGTACTCTTCTCGGGATTAGTGAGATCTTGACCATCTGGTAAGTCATCCTGATTAATAGTTACGCTGTAGGTTCCTTTGGCATCAATGAGAACTTTCCAACTTCCGGTCGCATCTGTTTTGGTAGTGGTCTGGAAATTTGCGGGGCCCACTACAGATAAGCCAATGTCGGTGAGAGGTTTTCCATCTTTATCTGTGATCACACCGTAAATGGAAGTCTCAGCGGCATGTGCTGGAGCTCCCATAAGCGCTATTGATGAGAAGAGAATTGCGAACACAAGCACAATCTTTTTTGAGAAGCCTAAGCGAGGGGATGAATCGGCAACGTGATCTCTCAGCGTGAGGGTGAGAGCAGATTGATGCACGATGGCCTCCTCGACGATCAAGTAACCCTGTTGACCAGGTGAGACTTCAGGCTCGGTCAGCCTCAGAGACCAACCTTAACCAATATCCCTATCTTTGAGCAAGGATCATGCAGGTAATCCTCGAAGTGCAGGTTCTCTCACCGGCCTCATTCGTAATCACAATTTCATAGACACAGAGAGTTTTACCCAAAGAGATGGCAGTTGCAACGCCAGTGACAAAGCCGGTCGTTGCCGATTTGTGGTGGGTGGCGTTTATATCAACTCCAACTATTCGCCGATCAGGACCAGCATGCAACGCAGTTCCAATAGATCCTAGAGATTCGGCGAGCACCACATTTGCGCCACCGTGCAAGAGACCTATTGGTTGAGTATTGCCCTCGACGGGCATACGACCCACCAAGCGTTCTGGCGATGCCTCGATAATTTCAATACCCATTTTTTTATCAAGTGCGCCACTTCCGCGCTCACGGATAATTTCAAGAAAATCTGGTTGCGTCATAACCTCAAGTCTAACTTGTTATCTAAGATTGGCGCTATGCCTCCAGTATCAAAAAAACTCTTACTCATTGATGGCCACTCGATGGCCTATCGGGCATTTTTTGCACTACCAGCAGAAAACTTCACAACTGCCACTGGCCAGCATACAAATGCGATTTATGGATTCGCGACCATGCTCATTTCTCTGCTCAAAGAAGAGAAGCCAACCCATGTTGCGGTCGCCTTTGACGTTTCGAGAAAAACATTTCGTACTGAGATATTTCCGGAATATAAGGCTAATCGAGCCAAGACTCCAGACGAATTTCGATCACAGATGTCTTATCTTCACCAACTTGTGACTGGATTTGGAATTAAGCAATTTTCGATTGATGGTTATGAAGCTGATGACATTATTGCAACGCTGACTAAGCAAGCCGAAGTTGAGAATTTTGAAGTTCTCATCTGCACTGGAGATCGAGATAGTTTTCAATTGGTTTCTCAATTCACAACAGTGCTGTATCCAAAAAGAGGCGTAAGTGAACTCGCCCGAATGACACCATTATCAGTGCAAGAGAAGTATTTGATGTCACCTGAGCAGTATCCAGACTTTGCCGCACTTCGTGGAGATCCAAGTGACAACCTGCCTTCGGTTCCAGGAGTAGGCGAAAAAACGGCAGCTAAGTGGATCATTGAATATGGATCGCTGCAGAATTTGTTAGAAAATGTGGATGCTTTGACTGGAAAAGTAGGGGAGTCGCTACGTTCTCACGTTGAAGAAGTAAGAAAAAACCGTCTTTTGACCCAACTCATTCACGACGTTGCACTGAGTGAGGGCCCTGCAGATTTAGCTTGGTCAGGTGTTGATCATCACGACCTTACCTCACTCTTTGAAGAGCTTGAATTTAGAACTTTGAAAGATCGTCTGAGCGCCATTTCAATCTCACCCGAAGTTCGAACGGAGGATGATTCAAAAGTACAAAGTATGAATTTTGCTGAGTTGAGAGTTCTCACACCCGTGGAAGTAAGTAAAAAAATTGCAAAGCACCAGGGCCCAATTGCATTAGCAGCCAGCATCGAAAATGAAGTGATTCATCGATACTCTGTAGCTTTTTCTGAAACTGATTCATACCTGATTCACTCATCGGATATGGGTGCTTGGGCAAGTGATGTCAAAGTCGAGAAGATTGTGCATAATGGAAAATCTCTATCAAGAATCCACGAAATTGAGGGAATAATCTTTGATACCAGCATTGCTGCTTATGTCGTAAATCCCGGGGTGCGTAATCAAGAAGTTGCTGATCTCCTGGAACGTTGGGGTGACGAGAGCGCTTTAGATTTAGCAAGTACTGAGAGCAAGTTAGTAAGCACTGCGGCAGCTCTTTTCAAACTCAAATCGTCACTTGAAGCAGAGATGAAAACAAGGGGAGTCTCTGATCTCTTTTATAATTTAGAGCTGCCAGTTTCAGATCTGTTGGCTCTGATGGAACGCAGAGGAGTTGCTGTTGATATCAAGAAGCTTGAACAACTTTCACTTTATTTTGAATCAGAGGTAAGTGCGCAAACTAAAGTCGCTCACGATTCAGTAGGGCATGAGTTCAATGTTGCCTCGCCCAAACAGCTCCAAGTTGTTCTCTTTGATGAACTAGGACTCCCAAAGACTAAAAAAATCAAGACGGGGTACACAACAGATGCTGATGCCCTTGCATGGCTACACGCGAAATCTGGCCATCCAGTACTCACATCTTTATTACGTATCCGAGAGACAAAAAAATTAGCGACCACTATTGATGGTCTAGTCGCTGAAATCGCATCAGATAAGAGAATTCATACTCATTTTGCACAGACAGTAACTGCAACTGGGCGACTTTCTTCGGTGGGTCCAAACTTGCAGAACATCCCAGTTCGTACCGAAGAAGGTCGGAAAATTCGCGATTGCTTTATCCCTGGTGTGGGCTTCGACCTTCTCATCACCGCCGATTACAGCCAGATTGAAATGCGGATTATGGCTCACCTTTCACATGATGCTAATTTATTAGCAGCTTTCGCATCTGGTGAAGATTTACATGCAACGGTGGCAGCTGAGGTATTCGGTGTCCTACCGGCAGATGTAGATCCAGAAATGCGGCGACAAATAAAGGCGATGTCATATGGCCTCGCATATGGTTTGAGCTCATATGGTCTTGCCGCACAACTTGATCTCTCGCCACCTGCCGCTGCCGATCTGATGGATAAATACTTCATGCGATTTGGAGGTATTCGAGATTATTTAAAAAAAGTTGTCGAAGAGGCGACAAAAGTTGGATATACCGAAACAGTGTTAGGTCGCCGCCGCTATCTACCCGATCTGCTGAGTGATAATCGACCACGTCGAGAGATTGCAGAGCGAATGGCACTCAATGCTCCGATCCAAGGATCAGCTGCAGATATTATTAAATTAGCCATGATCAAGGTGCAAAGCTCACTTGTCGATGCGGGTCTTCGCTCTCGGCTTTTATTACAAGTTCATGATGAATTAATTCTGGAAGCGGTCACCGAAGAAGTTGATGCTGCAACCGAGATTTTGCGCCGCGAAATGGGGAGCGCTTACCCGCTTAAGGCACCGCTAGATGTAAATGTTGGTATTGGAGCGAGCTGGAATCAGGCCGCTCATTAATGTGAAGAATTATTTAGTTCGATCTGCATTATCTTCGAGTGCAAGTAAATCTTCAGCTTCGCTTGGAATTTTATTGGCAGCAGCTAATCTTCCTCGGCCAACCACAAGTATGATCAGTCCGAAAAACATCATAATAGGAAGTAAGCCAAGCCCTACCTTGGGAGAGTAATACTCTGAGATATATCCACCGACGGCTGCCCCCAAAGCTGCAAAAGTTCCTTCAACGCTCCAAATCCAACCGAGGGATGCGGTCTGTGATCCCTTTGGACGGACTGCCTCAAGAACTTCAAAGTAAAAAACTTGTACACCGCCACCTAAGAACCCAATCGATGCCCCGATAAGAGCCATCGTCCAATCGGGATATGTAAATGCAATCGGAATACATGCGATCAGCCACAACGTATATGTGCGAAGCAGCGCTGACAGGGGAGCTAATTTTTTTGAGACTAAACCACCCAGCAGGCCACCAATGACGGTAGCGGTGCCGAAGGCGGCGAATATCCAAGCGACTCGATGTGGGACACCTTCTTGAGTTGCAAATGCAGGAACTGCGACGTCAAAGATTCCCCAACCAAAACCAATAAAGCAGCCTTCAAACATCAACATCTGAATCGCTGGGTTTCGGAGTAGTTTTTCTTGTCCTTTATCTTTCTTCTCTGGAATCCAATTTCGAGAAACTTTCGTTAAGCCCAGTGCAACACCTCCGACGAATATTAAAAGTGCGACGACCGTGAGGGCTAGATGAGGGCGAGATGAAAGCGCAAGTGTGGTGACAATTACTGGGCCAATGACACCAGTTGAATTCATCATCGACGAATCGAATGCATATGCAGTACGAAGATATGAATCGGGAACAATGTCTTTCCATAGTGGACGCACTGAAAGGTTAATTGGCGGAGCGGTGATACCCAGAATAAAAGCTGTTACCAAAATTGAACGCGAGCTCTCCATTTGATTGAGCGCAAGAATTAAGAGAGAGTAGGAGGGAACTAAGATTCTTAGCGGCCATTTTTGACCCCATCGATCCATTACTGAGCCACGGATTCCTGCGGTGATTGCACCGGCCAGGGAATTTAAACCAATTGCAAAACCTGCGATAGCTACCGATTTAGTTTCTTGTTCGGCCTTAAAGAAAATACTAAGGCCAATCATTCCGTAAGCCAATCTGGCTGGAAATGCTGCGATTCCGAGCGAGATTACCTGCGGAAATGCAAATAGTTCTTTATATCGCTTCATAAGAGTGCGATCCTATGCGTGGATTTGCCCCTTGTGACCACCCCACGTACCCTTCACCTGTTCTTCGAACAAATTGTTCGAGTCCTATTATTCATCTATCCCTACGGAGCTCACTTGTCTACATCACCAGTAATTGCAGTAAATGACATCGGATCAGCAGCAGATTTTCTTGCAGCAATCGAAGGCACAATCAGAAATTTCAATGACGGAGACCTTGTAGAAGGCACAGTCGTTCAGATTGATCGCGAAGAAGTACTTCTTGACATCGGATACAAAACAGAAGGTGTAATTCCTTCCCGCGAACTCTCAATCCGCCACGATGCAGATCCAAATGACATTGTAAAAGTAGGCGACAAGGTTGAAGCCCTTGTACTCCAGAAGGAAGATAAAGAAGGACGCCTCATCCTTTCCAAGAAGCGTGCTCAGTACGAGCGTGCCTGGGGAGAGATCGAAGGCAAGAAGGAACGCGATGAAGTTGTTGTCGGAACAGTTATTGAAGTTGTTAAGGGCGGACTCATTGTTGATATCGGGTTGCGTGGCTTCTTGCCTGCATCACTCGTTGAAATGCGCCGCGTCCGTGATCTCACACCATATATTGGTCAAGAGATCGAAGCTCGCATCATTGAACTCGATAAGAATCGCAACAACGTTGTGCTGTCACGTCGCGCCTTCCTTGAGCAGACACAATCAGCATCACGCACCACATTCCTCAACCAGCTTCAAAAGGGCCAGGTTCGCACAGGAGTTGTCTCATCGATTGTTAACTTCGGTGCATTCGTTGATCTTGGTGGCGTAGATGGACTCGTTCACGTTTCAGAACTTTCATGGAAGCACATCGATCATCCAGGTGAAGTTGTTGAAGTTGGAGATGAAGTAACCGTTGAAGTTCTCGAAGTTGATTTCGAGCGCGAGCGTGTCTCACTCTCACTCAAGGCAACACAAGAAGATCCATGGCAAGCATTTGCTCGTACACACACGATCGCTCAGGTTGTTCCAGGTGTTGTAACAAAGCTGGTTCCATTCGGTGCATTTATTCGTGTGCATGAAGGAATCGAAGGACTAGTTCACATCTCAGAGCTGGCCGAACGCCACGTTGAAATTCCAGAGCAGGTTGTTGCAGTCGATGACGCGCTCTTTGTGAAAATCATTGATATCGATCTAGAGCGTCGCCGTATTTCACTTTCGCTCAAGCAAGCTAATGAAGGAACTGAAGTTGAGATCGAAGCATTCGATCCAACCCAGTACGGAATGGCTGCTCGCTACGATACTGAAGGAAACTTCATCTATCCAGAAGGCTTCGATCCAGATACACAAGAGTGGAAGCCAGGCTTTG
Source organism: Candidatus Planktophila sp. (assembly GCA_041687825.1). Taxonomy (GTDB): domain Bacteria; phylum Actinomycetota; class Actinomycetes; order Nanopelagicales; family Nanopelagicaceae; genus Planktophila. Next base: position 20,954 of record JBDNJI010000008.1, on the reverse strand, counting down.
ATTCTCAGCGCGAGGAGTGGGAGGGTCAATATCAAGAGGCTCAAGTCCGCTTCTTAGCCCACAAAAAGCAGAAGGCAGAAGCAAAGGCAGCAGATGCAGCAGATATAACTGCTCCAGCTGCCGAAGAGGTTGCTGCCGAATAAAGAGATTGAAGTAGAGCCCCGCATGGTTAAATTTGTGCGGGGTTTTACTATTTCACTTGTATTAAGGAATCGGACAGGAGAGTGAAGATTTGATCATCGTTGCACTCACTGGCGGAATTGGCTCAGGCAAAACAACTGTCGCACAGTTTTTCAGCGAACTTGGTGCCACCGTAGTTGATGCCGACCAATTGGCTCGGATCGCTATCGCCAAGAAGAGTGCTGGTTTCGATCGCGTAGTTGAACGATTTGGCCAATCAGTTTTAAGTAACGGCGACATTGATCGGAAAGCGCTGGCTTCAATAATTTTCTCAGACCCACAGGCGCGGAAAGATCTGGAAGCGATAGTTCATCCGGAAGTGCGACGTCTCTTCAATCAGGCAGTATCTGATGCCGATCAATCAACACCATTTATCTATGAAGTTCCACTTTTAGTTGAAAGTGATGGCGCCGCTCATTTTGATTTCATTATTACAGTAGAGGCAGATCTCGAAATCCGCAGAGAGCGGCTACTCAAGCGAGGAATGTTGGCTGACGATATTGAGGCGCGCTTGGCTAGCCAAGTCTCGCCTGAATCACGGATTGGCATTGCGCATGCGGTTATCAGAAATGATGGCGATGATGACGAACTGCTGCGACAGGTAGAAAACCTCTGGGATGGACCACTTTCTGACCTCTCGGTCGAGCGTGCCCGATAGTAGGCTGTCGGGGTGCGCCCAATAAATGATCTTGTCCGTAAGGCGCATCCATTTCAAGTAATTTCAGATTATGTTCCGGCTGGCGATCAGCCACAGGCGATTGAAGAACTTGCGCAGAAGATTAATGCGGGCGAGAAAGATGTTGTTCTACTTGGAGCCACAGGTACTGGTAAATCTGCAACTACTGCTTGGCTGATTGAGCGACTACAGCGACCAACGTTGGTCTTGGCACCGAATAAGACGCTGGCCGCCCAACTAGCAAATGAATTTCGTGAACTTATGCCAAATAATGCAGTCGAGTATTTTGTCTCCTACTACGACTATTACCAGCCGGAAGCATACGTGCCACAGACCGATACTTTTATCGAGAAAGATTCCAGCGTTAACGAAGAAGTTGAACGGCTTCGACATTCTGCGACTAACTCACTTTTGACTCGTCGCGATGTAATTGTCGTTGCCACCGTCTCTTGCATCTATGGACTTGGAACGCCACAGGAATATATCGATCGCATGATTAACCTCAAGGTGGGGGATGAGATTGAACGCAATGCGCTACTGAGACGCTTCGTAGATGTTCAGTACAAGCGTAACGATATGGCCTTCGAGCGGGGCACCTTCAGAGTGCGCGGGGATACGATCGAGATTATTCCCATGTATGAAGAGTTAGCCATCCGTATTGAAATGTTTGGCGATGAGATTGAGAAGATCATGACCCTTCACCCGCTCACTGGTGAAATTATTCGTGACGAAGATCAGGTCTACATATTTCCAGCCACTCACTATGCCGCTGGTCCAGAGACGATGAAGCGCGCGATTGGCGAGATTCAGGACGAATTACAAATCCAACTTAATCTCTTTGAAAAACAGGGCAAATTACTCGAGGCTCAACGTCTTCGCATGCGCACAACTTTTGATATTGAGATGATGGAACAACTGGGATTTTGCTCTGGAATTGAAAACTATTCACGGCACCTCGATGATCGACCAGCAGGATCTGCACCCCACTGCCTACTTGATTATTTTCCGGATGATTTTCTGGTTGTCATTGATGAGAGCCACGTGACCGTCCCACAGATTGGTGCCATGTTTGAAGGCGATGCATCTCGAAAACGCACTCTCGTTGAACATGGATTTAGATTGCCGAGCGCGTTAGATAATCGACCGCTGAAGTGGCCTGAATTCTTAGAACGCGTTGGTCAAACGGTCTATCTCTCTGCAACTCCCGGAAAATACGAAAGGGGAATTGTTGGTGATGATTTTGTAGAGCAGGTAATTCGCCCAACTGGCCTAGTCGATCCAGGAATCGTAATCAAACCAATTAAGGGTCAGATCGATGATTTACTTAATGAGATTAATATTCGAGCTGCTAAAAATGAGCGAGTTCTGGTCACTACTTTGACTAAGAAAATGTCAGAAGATCTCACTGACTATCTGCAGGAGAAAGGGGTTCGGGTTCGGTATCTCCACTCCGAAGTAGATACCTTGCGCAGAGTAGAACTTTTACGTGAACTACGGATGGGCGAGTACGACGTACTTATTGGCATCAACCTGCTGCGTGAAGGTCTAGATCTACCAGAGGTGTCACTAGTTTCGATTCTTGATGCTGATAAAGAAGGCTTTTTGCGATCTGCTACTTCACTTATCCAAACTATCGGCCGCGCTGCCCGAAATGTTTCAGGTGAAGTGCATATGTATGCCGATAACATCACTCGCTCAATGGCCCTAGCTATCGATGAGACTAATCGACGTCGAGCAAAACAAGTTGCTTACAACCTAGAACGCGGAGTCGACCCGCAGCCACTTCGCAAGAAAATTGCCGATATCACCGATTTAATTACCAAAGAGAGTGAAGATACGACAGATCTCTTGGCTCATGAGAAAAGTTTGGGGAAGAAGGGGGCGCCGGTCTTGGCCGTTGGCCTCAATGCTAGAGGCGCGCTCTCGCTACCGCGCCAAGATTTAGTTGCATTGATAGGCTCGCTCACCGATCAGATGCGAAGTGCAGCTGAAGATCTTCAATTCGAAGTTGCTGGACGTTTTAGAGATGAAATTAGAATTCTCAAGAAAGAACTGAGATCAATGGAAGAAGCGGGTGTTTAGACCATGATTGAAAAGTTGATCGTTCGCGGTGCCCGTGAACACAACTTGAAGGATGTTTCGCTCGATCTCCCTCGTGATGCACTTATTGTCTTTACTGGGCTTTCGGGTTCTGGAAAATCAAGCTTGGCATTCGATACGATTTTTGCCGAGGGGCAACGTCGCTATGTTGAATCACTCTCCGCTTACGCCAGACAATTTCTTGGGCAGATGGATAAACCAGATGTAGATTTTATCGAAGGACTTTCACCTGCTGTTTCAATTGACCAAAAATCAACAAATAGAAATCCACGATCTACCGTCGGCACAATCACTGAAGTTTACGATTATCTTCGCCTACTTTTTGCGCGCGCCGGCAGACCACACTGCCCAGAGTGTTCCAAGCCCGTTTCACGTCAGAGCCCACAACAGATCGTGGATCAAATTCTTGAACTTCCGGCTGCCACAAAGTTTCAGATTTTAGCGCCCGTTGTTCGCGAACGAAAAGGTGAATTTGTCGATCTCTTCGTCGATCTCGTTAAGCAAGGGTATTCCCGTGCCATCGTTGATGGTGAAGCAATTTCACTCTCTGAACCACCAAAGTTAAAAAAGCAGGAGAAGCACACAATTGAAGTTGTAGTTGATCGGTTGTCGGCTAAGGCAGAGTCAAAATCTCGGTTGACTGATTCGATTGAAACCGCGCTTCGGCTTTCCACTGGAATTGTGAATCTTGATTTTGTTGATGCTAAAGCGGGCGAGCAGAAGATACATACATATAGCGAGCATTTAGCCTGTCACGATTGCAACTTATCTTTTGAAGAGTTGGAACCGCGCTCGTTCTCCTTTAACTCACCATTTGGGGCATGCACCGAATGCTCTGGAATTGGCACGAAACTAGAAGTCGACGATGAGCTCATAATTCCGGATGATTCACTGACTATTAACGAGGGTGCCATTGCTCCATGGGCTGGCGGCCAGTCATCCGATTATTTTCTTCGGCTGCTTGAGGCGCTAGCAAAAGATGTTAAATTCACACTCAATACCCCGTGGAATAAGATTTCAATTAAAGCGCGCGATGCGATTCTCAATGGATATGAATATGAAATTCAAATGCGCTACAAGGGCCGCTACGGCGCCCGAAATTACACGACTGGCTTTGAGGGTGTAATCCCATTTATCCATCGTCGCCATGGTGAGACTGAAAGTGATTACAGCCGCGATAAATTTGAAGCATATATGCGCCAGATTCCTTGTTCTGCATGTAAGGGTGCTCGACTTAAGCCAGAAGTTTTAGCAGTAACAATTGGCGATAAAAGTATTGCCCAAATCTGCCAACTCTCGATTGATGACTGTGCTGCCTTCCTGAAAAAGGTTTCGCTTTCAAAGCGTGAGGCTCAGATTGCCGAACGGGTCATGAAAGAGGTACATGCTCGTCTTGGTTTCTTACTCGACGTCGGTCTTGACTACCTCTCACTCGATCGCCCAGCTGGAACTCTCTCTGGTGGTGAGGCTCAGCGCATTCGATTAGCAACTCAGATTGGCTCTGGCCTAGTTGGAGTTCTCTATGTGTTAGATGAACCAAGTATTGGTCTACATCAACGCGATAACCGTCGCCTGATCGAAACACTTACTCGCCTTCGTGATCTAGGAAATACCTTGATCGTGGTTGAGCATGATGAAGAGACTATTCGCACTGCAGATTGGGTAGTTGATATTGGTCCCGGCGCAGGTGAACATGGCGGAAAGGTTGTAGTCTCAGGAAGCTATCAAGATTTAATCGCCTCAGAAGAATCAATCACGGGGGCATACCTCTCGGGGCGCAAAGCAATCGAAATTCCGGCTACCCGCAGGCCATTTGATCCAAAGCGACAACTCGTTATCAAGGGCGCAAAAGAGAATAATTTAAAAGATGTTGAGGTTGCTATTCCGCTTGGCGTCTTTGTCTCAGTTACTGGAGTCAGCGGTTCTGGAAAATCAACTTTGGTGAATGATATTTTATATTCCACCCTGGCCAATAAACTCAACGGAGCACGAATTGTTCCGGGCCGCCATCGCACGATTACAGGTATCGATCAACTAGATAAAGTTGTGCACGTAGATCAATCACCGATCGGTAGAACTCCGCGCTCTAATCCAGCGACCTATACCGGGGTCTTCGACAAAATCCGAGCGCTCTTTTCCGAGACGACAGAGGCAAAAGTTCGAGGGTACCAACAGGGACGTTTCAGCTTTAACGTTAAAGGTGGACGTTGCGAGAATTGCACTGGTGATGGAACCATCACAATTGAGATGAACTTCCTGCCCGATGTATATGTTCCGTGCGAAGTGTGTCACGGTGCTAGATATAACCGAGAGACGCTTGAGGTTCACTACAAAGGTAAAACAATTGCGGAAGTGCTCGATATGCCAATTGAGATTGCCTCAGAATTTTTTGAGTCAGTTCCTACGATCGCGCGTTTTTTAAATACGCTCTGCGATGTTGGGCTTGGATATGTGCGATTGGGTCAATCAGCACCGACTCTCTCAGGCGGTGAGGCCCAGCGCGTCAAATTAGCAACCGAACTGCAACGTCGCTCAACTGGTCGAACAATTTATGTGCTTGATGAACCGACTACGGGGCTTCACTTTGAAGATGTCAACAAACTTCTTGGAGTATTAAGCCGTCTTGTTGATTCCGGAAATACCGTGATTGTGATTGAACATAATCTTGATGTCATTAAATGTTCTGACTGGGTCATCGATATGGGACCTGAAGGTGGCTTTCGAGGGGGAATGGTTGTTGCTGAGGGAACTCCAGAGCAAGTGGCTAAAGTTTCAGCGAGCTACACCGGAACCTTCTTAGCCGAGGTCCTTACCTCAAATCGACAGCGTGCTCCGAGAGTAGAGACTGCACCAACGCAAATTGCACCAAAACAGGCTGCGCTGAAAAAGACTTCCCCGAAAAAGACTTTAGCTAAGAAATAAGAACTACCCATGGCAGACCCGCAGAGTTATAGACCTACAGATATCCCAGAACTCCCAGGTGTTTATCGGTTCTATAACCCAGAGGAAAAAGTTGTCTATGTTGGCAAAGCTAAAAATCTTAAGAATCGGTTAAGCAATTATTTCCAAAGTGGACTGGCGCCGCGTACCTATCAGATGGTGCATGAGGCCTATCGAGTGGAATGGACAATCGTTGGGACCGAGGTTGAAGCGTTAGCGCTTGAATTTTCTTGGATCAAACAATTCAACCCCTATTACAACGTTCAGTTTAAAGATGACAAGTCCTATCCGTACTTGGCAATCTCCGAGAAAGATGATTTTCCGCGAGTATTTATTACTCGAAAAGATAAGCGTCCAGGGTTAAAGTATTTTGGTCCATATACCAATTCATGGGCGCTTCGAAATACCTTAGAAGTTTTGCTTAAAGTTTTTCCAGTCAGATCCTGCTCGGCTGGAAACTTCGCAAAGGCGCAAAGAAGTAATAGGCAGTGCCTACTGGGAGATATCGGTAAATGTGCCGCACCTTGCGTTGGCTGGGTTTCCAAGGAAGAGCATAAAGATTTAGCAACTAGGCTTATTAAATTTATGGGTAACGGCGGAGAAGATATCGTCACCAAATTACAAGATGAGATGGCACAGGCATCAGTGAAAGAAGAATTTGAACGCGCCGCAAAGATTCGTGACTACATTCAATCTCTCGATAAAACTCGTGAGTCTGCGATGACTGGACTTTCAGATGATCTCTACGCCGATGTGATTGCGCTCTATCACGATGGACTTCACGCAGCGGGATCGATTTTTACAGTACGCGCTGGCTCAATCAAAGGGTCAAGATCATGGATTGTTGATGAAGAACACGTTCTGGAGGATTCTGATCGAATTTCCTCTCTTCTCACCACAATCTATGGGCAGGCTACGCCAGAGGATATTCCGCCGGAGATATTTCTCTCCGAAGATTCTGCAAATACCCAGACACTCGAGAGTTGGCTTTCACAGAAACGAGATGGGAAAGTCACAATCAAGGTGCCACAACGTGGCGACAAGGTAGATCTGGTTGCGACGGTAAAGCGCAACGCCCAATATTCGCTGATTCAGTATTTAAGTAAACGTTCAACTGATGCAGCAGTATCTGGAAAGGCGCTGCTGGAAATTGAAGAGGAACTCTCACTTACTCGTACTCCGCTTCGGATTGAATGTTTTGATATCTCAAATATTTCTGGAACTACCGTCGTTGCATCTATGGTGGTTTTTGAAGATGGAATCGCTAAGAAAAGCGAGTATCGCCGCTTTATCATTGACACTACTGATGCCAAAGACGATACCCGCGCCATGCATCAAGTAATCACGCGTCGTCTTAAGCGCTTCTTGGCTGATCGTGAAGTCGATCAAAGTGAAGTCAACGAGTCAGGTGGTCGGCTTCGAAAATTCTCTTATCCGCCGCAACTGATCGTGGTTGATGGTGGCGCCCCACAAGTAAGTGCAGCCCAGCGCGCGTTAGATGAGTTAGGAATAACTGATATTGCGTTGTGTGGATTAGCAAAGAGATTGGAAGAGGTGTGGCGCCCTGGCAGTAAGGACCCACTGATCTTGCCTCGAACAAGTGAGGGAATGTACTTGCTGCAACGGATTAGAGATGAAGCTCACCGATTTGCGATTACCTTCCATAGATCGCGTCGCTCTAAAGTTATGCTGGAATCGGTGCTTGATGAAATTAATCAATTAGGTCATGTCAGGCGAAGTGCGCTGCTGGATCGATTCGGCTCTGTCAGCGCTATTCGAAAGGCCACCGTTGAAGATATTGCTGCAACTCCAGGGATCGGGGCGAAGATTGCTCTGATTGTGGTTGATCATTTAGCGGCTTTAGGCGAGAGTGCGCTGACCACCTCGGTAGATATGAGTACTGGCGAGATTACAAGTGCTTGACGGTACTGGCAGAATGTATCCATGAGCACTCGAGAGTTACTAATACTCACTGGAATGTCTGGTGCTGGGCGTTCAACTGTGGCGCACGCACTTGAAGATTTAGGCTGGTATGTCGTTGATAATCTCCCTCCAGCTTTACTTCCGCAACTTGCTGCTCATACTGGTGGATCACAGGAACAATCAGTAGCGGTGGTAGTCGATGTACGTGGTGGAAAATTCTTTGATGAACTCAGCACTTCACTCGATGTTCTTCGCGGCGATAAAACTCAATTCCGTCTCCTCTTTCTCGATGCCAGTGATCAGGCGTTGGTTGCTCGCTTTGAATCAACTCGCCGACCACATCCACTTCAAAGTGGGGACAGAATTGTTGATGGAATTGCGAGAGAGCGTGCCAAGCTCGATGAACTTCGTTCGCAAGCAGATATCGTCATCGACACCAGTAATCTCAATGTGCATCAATTAGAGAAGAGAACAGGTGAAATCTTTTCACCTGGTTCTTTAAGTGTAATCAGAATCAATCTGCTCTCCTTTGGCTATAAGTACGGAATTCCGGTCGATGCAGATCTTGTTTTAGATGCCCGTTTTATTCCTAACCCACATTGGATCCCAGAACTTCGTCCGCTCACTGGACTCAACGATGAGGTATTTCAGAAGGTATTAGGTAGCGAAGGCGTTGCCGAATTTGTGCGCTCATTTGTTGACGTTGTGTTACAGATGATTCCAGGGTATCTGCGCGAAGGTAAACGATTTGTCACGATCGCAATTGGATGTACCGGTGGCAAACATCGAAGTGTTTCTATTTCACGCGAGATCGCTCGCCAGCTCAATGCAAATTCACTTGGTCTTGAAATATCTGCACATGCAACGCATAGAGACGTTGGGCGCGAGTAGTAAATGAATTCTCCGCGCGTCGTGGCTCTTGGTGGAGGCCATGGCCTCTTTTCCACCTTAACCGCGCTCCGAGCAATTACATCGGACATCACGGCAATTGTTACCGTTGCTGACAATGGTGGTTCTAGCGGCCGCCTTCGTGATGAATTTCCAATCTTTCCACCAGGTGATCTGCGGATGGCGCTAGCTGCACTGTGTGCCGATGACGACTGGGGTAAAAGTTGGGCACAGATTATGCAATATCGGTTTACCAGCAATGGTCCACTTGATGGGCATGCAGTTGGAAACTTGTTATTGGCAGCGCTATGGAATCGCGACGAAGATCCAGTGCAAGGTCTCGATCGAGTTGGTGCACTTCTCAAAGTTGTAGGTCGCGTATTACCGATGGCAGCGCAACCGCTAGATATTGAAGCCACCTTTTTACGTGGGGGAGAGCGCTCGGTGGTACGCGGACAAATTGAAGTCGCAATCGCACAAGGAATGCTCGAGTCACTGCGATTGATACCCGAGAATCCCGATGCTCGCATTGAAGCGATTGCTGCAATTGATAGCGCAGATTGGATCACAATGGGGCCGGGATCGTGGATATCTAGCGTTCTTCCTCATCTACTTGTCCCGCAACAACTTAAGGCGCTTGAATCATCGTCGGCAAAGAAAGTCTTACTTTTGAATTTGAGTGCTTCGGCTGAGGCGCTGCCCTTAAACCAAGGATCGGAGTTTTCTGGTCGGAGTTCACTTGATCATTACGGAGCAGTTGCACTTTATGCTCCTGCGCTACATTTTGATTATGTGATCGCAGATCACTCCACCCTGCTCGACCCATTAATTGCAAAAGAGTTGGAAACAAAAGTTTCAACCCAAGGTGGAGAGTTAATTGCAGCCGATCTTCGCAGTAACGACAGTGATCTCCATCATGATCCTAAAAAATTAGCCCTCGTTTTCTCGCACATTGGGGTGAAATCTTTGATTGGATAACCCCATGGCAATGACCGCAGCAGTAAAAGATGAGTTAAGTCGTCTCTCAGTAACCCGGCCGTGTTGTCGCAAGGCAGAAGTTTCTTCACTTTTACGTTTTGCAGGCGGGCTTCATATCGCCGCTGGCAAGGTAGTTATAGAAGTTGAACTCGATACATCACAGAGTGCGCGAAGACTCAAGAAAGATATTGCAGATATTTATGGTCACGATAGTGATTTAGCAGTCCTCTCATCTAGTGGTCTGCGAAAAGGCTCTCGTTATGTTGTTCGCGTTATTGAATCAGGTGATGCGTTGGCTCGCCAGACTGGCCTGATCGATGCAAATGGCCGACCAATTCGTGGTCTACCACCACAAGTTGTCTCGGCAAATGTCTGCGATGCCGAAGCGGCATGGCGAGGTGCCTTTATTGCGCACGGTTCTTTAACCGAACCTGGCCGTTCATCCTCACTTGAGATCACTTGCCCAGGTCCCGAAGCTGCGCTGGCTTTAGTTGGCGCTGCCCGTCGTCTTGGCATTGCCGCGAAAGCACGTGAAGTGCGCGGTGTTGATCGCGTTGTGATTCGCGATGGAGATGCAATTGGAGTTTTACTGACAAGACTTGGTGCGCATGAGAGTGTGCTTGCTTGGGAAGAGCGAAGAATGCGGCGCGAGGTTCGGGCAACTGCAAATCGTTTAGCAAACTTTGATGATGCAAACTTACGCCGCTCGGCTCGAGCAGCTGTTGCAGCCGCAGCGCGAGTGCAACGAGCAATGGAAATTCTTGGCGATCAAATTCCGGATCATTTAAAAGAAGCGGGAGATTTGCGAATTAGTCATGGCCAAGCAAGCCTAGAAGAGTTGGGTTCGCTCGCAACTCCGCCCATGACTAAAGATGCAATTGCTGGTCGAATTCGTCGTTTGTTAGCGATGGCTGACAAGCGCGCAAGCGAACTTGGAATTCCAGATACAGAGGCTGGCCTCTCACCCGATCTACTCGGTGAATAAGAAAAATCCTATATTCATACGGGGATAGAAACACTGGCAGATTCCACTGATAGGGTTGGCTGAGACCCCAATGTTGTGGTGCGTTTATGTGTGACGCCTTTTTCGGGTCGCCACCACTTCGAGAAAAAGGTTTGGCCATGGTTAATGTTGGAATTAATGGTTTTGGACGCATCGGACGTAACTTCTTCCGCGCCGCTCTTAATAACCCAGATGTAAATATCGTAGCGATCAATGATCTGACCGATAACGCAACTCTGGCTCACCTACTTAAGTACGATTCAATTTTGGGGCGACTAGGTTTAGAAGTCACACATACCGATGACACCATCACAGTCGGTGGCAAGACCATCAAAGTTTTCGCAGATCGTGATCCAGCCAATCTGCCATGGGGAGCAGCCGGCGTTGATATCGTCATTGAATCAACTGGCCATTTCACCAATGCAGCTGATGCTAAAAAGCACATTGCCGCCGGTGCCAAGAAGGTGATTATCTCTGCACCAGCATCTGATGAGGACATCACTATTGTGATGGGTGTTAATGATCAAAAGTATGATCCTGCCAACCATCACATCATTTCAAATGCATCTTGTACGACTAACTGTCTTGCTCCAATGGCCAAGGTCTTGCAGGATAACTGGGGGATTGTGAAGGGTCTGATGACTACAATTCACGCCTACACAAATGACCAAGTAATCCTAGATTTTCCACATAAGGATCTTCGCCGCTCACGTGCAGCAGCGACAAATATGATCCCAACATCAACTGGCGCCGCTAAGGCAATCTCGCTCGTGCTACCTGAACTCAAAGGCAAGCTAGATGGTTATGCGATGCGGGTACCTGTTCCAACTGGTTCTGCTACAGATTTAACAGTCGAACTAGCAAAGGAAGCGACTGCAGCTGAGATTAATGCGGCGATGAAGGCTGCTTCACAAGGAGGGCTCAAGGGAATTCTTTCTTACACAGAGGATCCAATTGTCTCTTCAGATATCGTCACCGATCCATCTTCTTGCATCTTTGATTCAGGTCTAACAAAGGTGATTGGCAATCAGGTGAAAATTGTTGGCTGGTATGACAACGAGTGGGGTTACTCAAATCGCCTCGTAGATCTCGTTGGGCTAGTTGGTAAATCACTCTAATGTTGTTACAAGAACTCGATGTTGTAGGCAAGAGAGTTTTTCTTCGCAGTGATCTCAACGTTCCATTGAAAGATGGAGTTATTACAGATGATGGTCGAATTAAGGCATCTCTTCCTACCATCGAGTTCTTATTAAAATCTGGCGCAAGTATCGTTATTGCAGCTCACCTTGGTCGACCAAAAGGGGAAGCCAAACCAGAGCTTTCGCTGGCACCGGTTGCCAAGCGATTGGCAGAACTACTTTCAGCGCCAGTGCAATTTGCAACCTCTGCCATCGGCAGCGAAACTCTCTCCCAAGCCCAAGATCTTGGCGTTGGTGAGATATTGCTTCTGGAAAATATTCGGTACAACTCGGCCGAGACTTCCAAGGATGAGTCAGAACGACAAGTATTTGCAGCACAACTTGCTGCACTAGCCGATGTATATGTTGGCGATGGATTTGGAGCGGTGCATCGCAAACATGCATCTGTCTATGATCTGCCACAACTCTTGCCAGCTGCGGCAGGTACGCTCGTAAGTGCTGAGGTTGAAGTACTTAAACAATTGACCATCGATCCGCAGCGTCCATATGGCGTTGTCCTTGGTGGCGCAAAGGTGTCCGACAAGATCGCGGTTATTTCAAATCTGCTTGGAAAAGTTGACGTGATGGCTATCGGTGGCGGAATGGTATTTACATTCTTGGCTGCGCAAGGAAAAGAGATCGGAAAGTCACTAGTTGAAATCGATCTCATTCCAACTGTTCGTGAGCTTATCGAGCAGGCAAAAACACTTGGTGTTAATTTAATCTTGCCAACAGATATTGTGGTTGCAGCCGAATTTAGTGCGCAATCACCAGCAACAACTGTCGCTGCGGATTCGATTCCATCAGATCAGATGGGTCTCGATATTGGACCTGTCTCTGCCGCGGCCTTTGCAGAAGCAATCGCTGGCTGTCATACTGTTTTCTGGAACGGCCCGATGGGAGTATTTGAATTCGCTAACTTTGCCTATGGAACTAAAGTTGTTGCAGAGGCCCTGACCCGAGTAGATGGCATCTCAGTTGTCGGTGGTGGCGATTCAGCGGCTGCCGTGCGCGCACTTGGCTTCAAGGATTCACAATTTGGATATATTTCAACCGGAGGCGGTGCTTCTTTGGAGTACCTCGAAGGAAAAGAGCTACCAGGGCTAAAGGTGCTAGATATTTAAGAATATTGGTATTCAAGAATATTGGTATTTAAGAATATTGAATCTCACCGTGAACCAAGAAACGAAAGAGGAGTAGAAAATGCGTAAGCCGCTAATGGCAGGTAATTGGAAGATGAATCTCAATCACCTTGAGGCAATTGCAGTTGCTCAAAAACTTGTCTACTCCTTAAGTGATAAAGATTATGACGCAGTCGATGTTGCGATCATCCCGCCATTTACCGATATTCGTTCGATTCAGACTTTAATCGATGGAGATCGACTACGTCTGCTCTACGGTGCACAAGATCTTTCACCAGAAAACGCAGGTGCTTTTACTGGAGATATTTCTGGATCGATGTTGGCAAAGCTTGGATGTACCTTCGTGATTGTCGGTCACTCAGAGCGACGTGCGATTCATAAAGAAGATGATGCGACTGTAAATAAGAAGATCAAAGCAGCGTTGACGCACGAGTTAACTCCAATTTTCTGTGTTGGCGAAGAGCTCTCAGTTCGTGAATCTGGAACTCACGTTTCTCATGTAGTTCGCCAATTACGTGGTGGCCTTGAGGGCTTAACCAAACCTGAACTCAAAAAGATTGTTATCGCCTACGAACCTGTCTGGGCCATTGGAACTGGCAAGACTGCGACACCGGAAGATGCACAAGAAGTATGTGCTGCTATTCGTGAAGAGATCGGCGAGATTGGTTCACCCGAGATTGCTGCGGCTATGCGTATTCTCTACGGAGGATCTGTGAAGTCTTCTAATATTGTTGAGATTATGAAGCAGGGCGACGTTGATGGCGCCCTGATCGGGGGAGCCAGCCTTGATCCGGAAGAATTGGCCAAGATCACTAAGTTCTACGCGCAGGAGTAGCACGGTCGGGCAGATTTTTTGCCCGCACATCTAGTATCCTTCACCTCTACGATTTAAGGAGTACGACTGTGGCAATGGGACTATCAATCTTTCTGATTATCATGAGCTTTCTGATGATCCTGCTAGTTCTCTTGCATAAAGGTAAGGGTGCCGGCCTATCCGATCTCTTCGGTGGCGGAATTTCATCAAACTACGGTGGATCTTCAGTTGTTGAGCGAAACCTTGATCGAATCACAATCGTTGTCGGTGGCTTCTGGTTTGCCGGCGTCGTCGCTCTCTCTCTAGTTTTGAAGGGTTAATCTGATGGTCAGTGCAATTCGTGGAAGTCGTGTTGGCGCCGGCCCAATGGGTGAGGCAGAGCGCGGAGATCAGATCGAGCGCGCAACCGTTTCATACTGGTGTGGAAAAGGGCATGAAGTCCGTCCATCTTTTGCAGTGGAAGAGACCGTTGTCATCCCTGATGTATGGGATTGTCCAAAGTGCGGGCTACCAGCCGGGCGCGATCGCAACAATCCACCAAGTGCTGTTGTAAATATTCCGTACAAGACTCACCTTGCCTACGTGAAAGAGCGTCGCACAGATGTTGAAGGCGCCCAAATTTTGGAAGATGCTTTAAAAAAACTCCGTGGAGATGATTAATTAAATCGTCTTTGCAGCGTTAAGGATTTGAGTAATTCCCGCACTTCGGTTGATGAGATTCAATCGCAGGAGCGGGAATTTTCTTTCTGCAAGTGCATTGTTATCACCGAGAGCTTGCGCCAGGACTAGCGTTTTGAAACCAAAATTTTTACCGGGGATAGCAATGTCGCTCTCTGCCTCACCCGTGATTTGCAAGAAGGCGCCGTTTTGTTGGCCACCCTTATGAAACTGACCGGTGGAGTGGAGAAAACGTGGACCCCAACCAAAGGTGACGGGACGGCCAGAGACTTTTGCTAGCAGTGATCGAAGTTCGAGCAAGTGTCGCTCTTGATTTCGATCAAGGTAAGCATGGATGGAGATGTAACCATCAATAGGAATAGCTGCAACAAATTGTGTGAGCGCTTGTTCAAGAGTGTTACCAGCGCCGAATATCTCCACATCACCTACTGAAACTTCACTTGAGATGATGGGTGCGATTCCACCCCACTCCGCGAGAAGTGACGAGGTAGCGTTTTTTGCTTCAGTCACATTTGGTTGGTTAAATGGATCCACGCCAAGTGCGACACCTACGAGCGCGGTTACCCACTCCCAGAAAATAAAATGTTCGCCGAGTTCGCCGGTAACGGACAAATCCGCTTCACTTTCTACAAATGAAATCGTGAATGCGTCACCGACCTTTGCTGATTGCACACTTTCAGCTACGACGGGGAGGCGTCCAACCCCAGATTTACCAGTTGATTCAGCGATCAGTTGTTCAATCCAATCTGATATTCCAGGTAATCCTGAGCCCTGATCTGTGAATCCCAAGTACTGTCCTGCTAGAGCACTGATCGCCCACGCAGTATCTATAAGTGGATATGGATCTTCGATAAAAGATTCTTTAGCATCTGCTGCGCTATCTAATAAGAGTGAAACATCGACCCCAATTAAAGCAGCCGGCACCAGACCAAATGCGGTGAGTGCGCTAAAACGACCGCCCACATGTGGATCGGCGTTGATGACTGTGAGCGATTGAGTACGTGCCTCTTGATCTAAGGGTGAGTCAGGATCGGTAACTATCACGATGTGTTCTGATAGTGGCAGCGAACTATCAGTGAAAGCTTTTTCAAAGGCGCTCCGAGCTGACGCTGTCTCTATCGTTGAGCCAGATTTTGAAGAGACAATAAGTAGCGTTTTCGAAAGATCACCAGATAGCGCTTGTGCGACATACTGCGGATCTGTTGAATCTAGAATGAAAATCTCTTTATTAAAGGTGTGTGCGATTACCTCTGGTGCAAGTGACGAGCCACCCATTCCGGCCAGCACAATACGATTCTTATCGCGAAACTTGGCACAGAGCGCATCTAGAACAGGAAGTAGATCACGAGAAGCGGAGGGCAAATTAACCCAATTCAGACGTATGGCCGCTTCTGTTGATGCCGCTTCGCCCCAAGTCATTGGGTCTAATTTTTGAATTCGAGTGTGCGCAGTAAGTAATTTTTGATAAAGGTCACTGTCGCGTTCTATCTTTGAAAGAGCATTTCCAGCAATCTTCATAGCTTTGAAACCTCAGCCACACTTGTTAAAAGCGCTACCCAGGCATCTTCAAACTTCTTCACGCCATCAATTTCGAGCTCGTCGGTAATCGCAGCAAGTGAAATTCCAGTTGCTGCTAGCGCTTCGATCACGCGCTGGGAGTTTTCAATCTCCGAGGTAATTGAGTCGGTTATGAAAACTCCATGATCTAGGACTGCGTCAAGAGTGCCTTGTGGCATCGTGTTCACGGTATTTGGTGCAATCAGATGAGTTACGTATTGAGTGTCAGAGTAAGCCGGGTCCTTGACGCCAGTAGATGCCCAGAGTGGTCGCTGCATATTTCCACCGCTACCTGCAATTTTCTGCCAGCGGGGAGATTTTAACTCTTGCTGGTATCGGTCGTAAGCAAGATGCGCATTAGCGATCGCAACTTTGCCAAGGAGTGAGGTGTTGCCAATTACCTTGAGCTCCTTATCGACGGAGCTATCTATTCGGGATATAAAAAATGAAGCCACGGAATGTATCTCAGAGATATCTCTGCCGGCAGTGATTGCCTGCTCCAAACCGAGCATGAAGGCATCGATAACTTGACCATAACGCTTGAGCGAGAAAATTAAAGTCACATTAACGCTCACACCATGTGAGATCAGTGAAGTGATAGCTGGTAATCCAGCCAACGTTGCCGGAACTTTTATCATCACGTTCGGACGATTAACTAACTTATAAAGAGCAAGGCCTTCAAGCACCGTCTCATCTATTTTTGCTGAGAGGCGCGGATCAACCTCGATACTCACACGTCCATCGACACCACTGCTACTGAGGAAGATTGGAGCAAAGAGATCACAGGCGCTACGAACATCGTCAGTTGTGAGTTTTTGTACAATCTCCTGCGCGCTCTTCCCTTTGAGTTCTGCAATATCGGCTGCATATTCTTGTGAGCCCGAGATCGCCGCGCCAAAAATACTTGGATTTGTTGTTACTCCAACAACTCCGTCATGAGCGATTCGGTGAGGAAGGCTATGTGCATCTACTCCTGATATTTTTGCCCGGGATAAATCATCTAGCCAGATAGAAGTTCCACCAGCTGCGATTTCACTATGTTTCATTTAAATACCAGTTTCATTTAAGCGCTTCCTTAATTTTCGAGACAACATTCTCGACGCTAAAGCCGTACTCAGTGAAGAGTTGTTGTGCTGAAGCAGATGCACCGTAATGATCGAGGCTAATGATCAGGCCAGCATCACCGACGTACTCTCGCCATCCCTGCGCAATTCCGGCTTCAATGCTGACTCTCAGTGCCGCTTGTGGAAGCACGCTCTCTTTGTAATTCTGACTTTCTTGGGCAAACCACTCAAGACACGGTGCGCTCACAACTGATGTAGGGATTGATGCATCATTGAGAATTTGGGCACTGGCCAGAGCCAGTGATACTTCAGATCCAGTTGCGATGATGACAACTTTTGCCTGGGTAGGTGCGGGCATAAGTGTGTAAGCACCTTGATGTAATCCTTGTGCGCTTGCATGTGTCGTACGGTCAACGACTGGAAGATTTTGTCTGGAAAGAAAGAGCCCTGCGGGTGTTCTACGCTCCAGGATCGCCTTCCATGCCTGTGCCACTTCATTGGCATCAGCCGGACGAATAACAGCAAAATTTGGAATCGCGCGCATTGCCGCGAGATGTTCTACCGGTTGGTGTGTTGGACCATCTTCTCCGAGGCCGATTGAGTCGTGCGTCCAGACAAATGTGGTGGGTATATTCATCAACGCAGCTAAGCGAACAGATGGGCGCATGTAGTCACTGAAGACAGCAAAGGTTCCACCGAAGCAGCGCGATAATCCATGCAGCGTAATTCCATTGAGAATTGATCCCATTGCGTGCTCGCGAATTCCGAAGTGAATGACTCGTCCATAAGGCGTAGCGCCAGCAAGTCCACTCGTCTCTGGCAGGAATGAGCCCCCACCTTCGATTGTGGTGTTATTACTTTCGGCTAAGTCAGCTGAGCCACCCCAAAATTCTGGAAGTACTTTAGCAATCGCATTGATTACTTTTCCAGAAGCGGCCCGAGTTGCAATATCTTTACCAGCCTCAAAGACTGGAAGAGATGTATCCCAATTTTGCGGAAGAGTTTTTGAAAGTAGTCGATCCAACAGATCTGATTTCTCTGGATGAGTAGATTGCCATTTCTTGAATTGCAGATCCCATTCTTGCTTGGCTGCTTTTCCGCGATCTCCAACTAAACGAATGTGTTGCAATACTTCTTTTGGCATTGCAAATTTTTCATCTGGATCGAGTCCAAGTTTTACTTTGGTGGCCGCAATCTCTTCGTCACCCAACGCTGATCCATGAGATTTTGCGGTGTTACGTAACTTTGGTGCCGGCCAAGCGATCACTGAGTGCATCCGAATAAGCGTTGGCTTAGTAGTTTCCTGCTTAGCTGCAGTCATGGCACGATCAACTGCAGGGAGATCGATATTTCCATCAGCCATTGCGTCGACTTCAATTACATGCCAACCGTAAGCGCGGTAACGGGCAGAGACATCTTCGGTAAATGAAAGGTGCGTATCACCTTCAATTGAAATTCGATTGTCATCATAGATAAGTTTGAGATTT
The DNA here is from genome assembly GCA_041687825.1 of Candidatus Planktophila sp. GTDB lineage: Bacteria > Actinomycetota > Actinomycetes > Nanopelagicales > Nanopelagicaceae > Planktophila. Next base: position 2,346 of record JBDNJI010000008.1, on the reverse strand, counting down.
CCAAGTTGTTGGGTTCCGGCAAGAGAAGATGCTTCCGCGCTGACGCCTTCTTGCAGATCTCCATCAGAGCAGATCACCCAAATTGAATGATCAAAGGGTGAACTTCCGCCAGGTGCATCTGGATCAAGTAGCCCGCGTTCGTATCTAGCCGCCATAGCAAAGCCGACAGCGGAAGCAACACCTGCACCTAATGGACCGGTTGTCATTTCAACACCCGTTGTATGTCCGAATTCTGGGTGGCCTGGAGTAAGTGAACCTTGGGTGCGAAATTCCTGCAGATCCTTCATAGTCAGGCCATAGCCGCTGAAATAAAGTTGAGTGTACAAAGTCATCGACGAGTGGCCACACGAGAGTATGAACCGATCTCTCCCTAACCAGTGTGCATCAGAAGGGTCATGAATGAGATGTCGCTGAAAAAGTGCATATGCAACTGGCGCTAACGCCATCGCAGTCCCGGGGTGACCGTTTCCAACTTTCTGCACTGCATCCATCGCGAGTGCTCGAGCATAAGCAACAGCGCGATCATCGAGTTCGGTCCAGTTGGAGATTGTGGTCATCTGATTCTCTCTGCTCTCTTAATTTGTTAATTTCTTAATTTGTTAATTCATTAGCGGTTTGGCGGACAATTGATAGTCGAACTCTCCATGCAGATATCCAAAAAATAGTTGCACCTACCAGGTGAATAGCAACGATGAGTTCTGGAATACCTAGGAAGTATTGGATATAGCCAATTGCTCCTTGCGCCAGCGCAATTCCAATAAAGAAGAGCACTGAGCGCTTTGTCCTCTTGCTTACGGAAGCCGCAACCAAAAGTGCAATAGTGAGTCCCATTAGAAATATCACGGCGTCCGCATGCAAAATCGCGACACTTCGAATATCAAAACCAAATCGAGGAGAATTCTCATCTCCCGCATGTGGACCGCTTCCAGTAACGATCGTTCCAAGAATGATGACAATAAAAGAAATTGCTATATGAGATCTTGAGAGAATTGAAATTGTTTTATTCGGTGCACTTACCCTGGCCAACGGTGCGCGTCGTCGATCGTAAAGTGATGTTGCTCCGGCGATCAAGATCATTGAGAGCAACAAGTGTGCAGCCACACTTGCTGGGTGTAAGTCAGTAAGTACAGTGATTCCACCTAATACGCCTTGTCCTAAAATTCCAATCACTTGCCCAGCGGCAAGCAGGCGCAAATCTTTACGACGACTAGCTAAAACAACGATTACAACAACAAGGGCTGCTAACAAGAGCGCAAAGGTCAGGAGGCGATTACCGAATTCAATCCATACGTGTAACTGTGGTTCAGCTTGATAGGGGACAGGCGTATATGAACCAGGGGTGCACTCAGGCCACGTGGGGCAGCCAAGTCCAGAGCCGGTTAACCGCACAGCGACGCCAGTGAGAACAAGTGCGCTCTGTAGGAAAAGTAAGAGGCCAAAGGAGAGGGAGCGAACGCGCATATGGTTACCTTATGCTAGCCACGCGCTTCTTCGAGTGGAAGCGAGAGATGAATTACGATACATTGATGTTGTGAAAATCGACCTAGCCCCCAATGAGGATCTGCGTACTCGCGATGCCATTGCGCGCTCGATTCTCGAAAATGGGCCCTCCACGGCAGTGACCCTGAGTGAGCGACTAGCCCTTACTCCAGCCGGGATTCGCCGCCACTTAGATCTCCTGATCGCAGATGGAATTTTAGAGGCCCGCGAGCCTCGAACTGGCGCGATTCGCGGACGCGGTCGCCCCTCCAAGGTTTTTGTAATCACTGACAACGGTCGTCAAAAATTCGAACACTCTTATGACGACCTCGCTGTTGCTGCTCTTAAATTTATGTCAGCACAGTCGGGTGAGCATTTAGTGAGCACCTTTGCGCAATCTCGAGCAGAAGATATTGAACGCAAAGCCACCGTTGCACTTGCCAAGCGCGGCATTAAATCAGCCTCACTCGCATCGTTTCTTACTGATCAGGGATATGCTGCAAGTGTCGTCGCACGACCAAATGGTGAAGAAATCTGTCAGCACCACTGCCCAATTGCCCACGTAGCAGCAGAGTTTCCACAACTCTGCGAGGCCGAGACCGCGGCATTTTCGCGTCTGCTCGGAACACATGTTCAAAGACTTGCCACTATCGCTCATGGCGATGGTGTCTGCACCACTTTTATACCCAAGTTAGATTCCAAGTTAGAACCTACAGCTAGAAAGGTACACTCATGACAACATCACACCCAGAACTAGATGGTCTCGGAAATTACGAATACGGTTGGGCGGATAAAAATGATGCGGGCGCAACAGCGCGACGCGGTATTAGTGAAGAGGTTGTTCGCGATATCTCTGCTCTAAAAAAT
>JBDNJI010000002.1:0-45741 GCA_041687825.1 Candidatus Planktophila sp. | reverse complement strand
TCTAGAGGGGTTACCTCGAGCCTTGATCGTGCCAAATTTTTAGAACGTCGTCGACACGTCGATGCCATATTGATCGGCGGAAATACCGCCCGTACCGAGCCTTATCGAAAGACACCGGTACCAGTAGTTGTCATCTCAACTTCGATGATTAATGTGCTGGCCGATAACCGTCAGGCATATTGGTGGAATGCAGATCCGATCGATGCCCTCGATCGTGCCAGCAGACTCTTTGGTCCACGAATCCTCGTTGAAGCGGGTTCATCAATCATTAACGAGTTAATTGCGGCAAAGCGAATTGATCGACTCGAACTTAGCGTTACCGAAGTAACTGGCGGCGAAGACCGCATTGATATTCAGGAGATGCTCTCTCACTTTGGAAGCGTAGAAAGCAGCACCGAAGCTGAAACTATTTTCTACACTGCAACGCTTTAGAAAGTTGAGATCATTGCTACGCCGATAACGGCGGATGCAATTCCTGCATATTGGATTCGATGCAGGCGCTCTTTTAAAAAGATAAAAGCAAGTAGAGAAGTCATAATTGGGAAGAGCGAGCCCATCACCATTGCCAGTGAGACAAGCCCTTTCGTTGTTGCTATACCGAGAATTAAATTAGCGCTGAAATCAGCAATTCCAATAAATATCAACAGTGGTACTTGAGACTTGCCCATTCCGCCGGTTCCCTTGAGTCGAACTAGGATCCCAACGCTGATAAGAAATGTCGCTGCCCGCATAGTCACCATGGTCATCACGGGACTAACTTCTGAACCTTTTGCCATAAAAATTAAGGCGCAACCGAAGGAGACTGCTGCGCCAAGTGCCAACAAAATTGGTTTAAGTGGAAGGCCTTGTGAAAGCTCTGGCCCACTCGCAAGAATGGCCCCAATCAGAGCAAGTACAACACCGATTGACACAATCGTTGTGAATCTTTCACCATAAACAACTACAGCAAAGATCACTGGAATCATTCCACTCATTGCGCTAATGGGAGAAACAACTCCCATGCGTCCTGTTGCTAGTCCACCATAAAGACAAATTAAACCAACATATCCAGATAGACCGGCTGCGATCGCAGGCAGCGCATATCCATTTACTCCCCACGCATTTGCGCCCCAAGAGTTTGTCAGAAATACAAGAACCAATCCAAAAGCTAAACCAATGATTTGAGTGACAGAGAGAACTGCAATCGCTCTAAATTTTTTACTCAAATTTCCTGCAAGATAATCAGCAGTTCCCCATAAACCACTTGAAATCAGAGCTAATAGAGCAGCCATGTCGCAGAAGATAGCGCATCATCGGTGCGCCCTCCCGCATCCCACTCGATACCTTCTTTAGAATTTAACCATGGAGACCGCAGGATTTAATCGACTCATTGATGAACTGCGAACAGTGACTCCACGTGCTGAAATTATTCTAGAAGAGGTTCCACCCCCACAAAAACTTGCAACTTACTCGTTCGCGTTTACGGCAGATGTTACAAACGGTCTCTTAGGAGATGCCGAAGATGATATTGCTACTGGACGTTTCGTACTCTTGCACGAACCTGGTGGACAGGAAACTTGGGAAGGTGAATTTCGCTGCGTGACCTTTGTCAGCGCTGATGTGGATTCGGCGATGCAAGAAGATCCACTGCTGCCTGAAGTCGGTTGGGGTTGGTTACTCAATGCACTAGATGCGCAAGGTTGTCGATACAACGCTCCTTCTGGAACTGTTACTAGAGTTTCAAGTGCATCCTTTGGAAAACTCTCACCTAGAAATAACGAATCAGAAATTGAAATTCGTGCGTCATGGACCCCGGTGATCGAGAAGAACGATGATCCCGCTCAAATCTTGATTGCAAATGTAATGGCTTGGTGCAATCTGATCTCTGAAATCTCATTTCTTCCACCCCTTGTAGATGGCGTTACCTCCATCAACGCCCCACGTCGCTAGCCCATCCATTGATAGATAAACCATTGATAGACAATCCATTGATAGATAAGCCATTGATAGATAAGCCGGCAGAGACGGGCGACCAAGTGAGCTCTGAAGCGCTTCAAGACTCAGTCGAGCAAGCAATTCCGCTTCTCACCCCCAGCGCTGGTCTGCCAAAAGTAATTGAGAGTGAATCGCAATTTAAAGAGATGATCGCTGCGCTTCGAACCGGCCACGGTCCATTTGCACTCGATGCCGAACGCGCAAGTGGATATAAATTTAGTGCCCGCGCATATTTAATTCAGATTAAAAGAACAGATGGTGGGTTGCATTTGCTTGATCCGATTCCATTTGGACCTGGGCATCTTCTCTTTGCCGAACTAAATAAACTCCTGGCAACAGATGAAATAATTCTTCACGCTAGCACGCAAGACCTGCCTTGCCTTCGTGAACTCGGGATCAATCCGATCCGATTATTTGACACTGAACTCGGTGGACGACTGGCTGGTCTTCCACGCGTTGGGCTTGGGCCACTACTGGAATCGCTTGTGGGATATTCGCTGGCGAAGGAACACTCTGCCGTTGATTGGTCTACTCGACCACTACCGATTGACTGGCTCAACTATGCAGCCCTTGATGTCGAACTCTTAGTCGAACTGCGCGATGAGATCCACGCCCTACTAGATGACGCAAATAAACTTGGCTGGGCCGAAGAAGAATTCGCTTCGATTGTTGCGGCACCGCCATCTCCACCAAGAATTGATCCTTGGCGCAGAACTTCCGGGATGCACCATATTAAAAAGCGGGAACAGCTAGCAGTTGTAAAATCTCTTTGGGAATCTAGGTTTCAACTTGCGCAGGAGTTAGATATCTCGCCCGGCCGATTGCTTTCTGATGTTGCGATTTCAACAATCGCACTTGCAATCAATGAAGAGGCAAAAATTGGCACTCGAAAAGAGTTAGAAAAAATTCTTCGCCCCATAGGTCTTCGATCTCGTTGGTTTGAGAATCTGCAACGTTGGCTAGATGTGATTGACCTGGCCCGCAAACTCTCACCGGATGAGATGCCTCCCACTCGCGCCGCTAGCGATGCGCTGCCACCAGTAAAGGTATGGCGAGAAAAATACCCACGTCGTTATGCTGCGCTGACTCATGCGCGTCATAATCTTGAATTGCGCTCACAAGAACTTGCAGTTCCGCTAGAGAACATGCTCTCCCCCGAGTCCGTCCGCCGCATCTGCTGGAACTCCCCGATTGATCATGTTTCCAGCGCTTTGGCCGAACTCGGCGCTAGATCCTGGCAGATTGAGATATGTGCTCCAATCCTTGAGTCAGCGCTGCGCGAGGAAGAACCGCTGGAAATCCAACAGGCAGTAGAGGTCCCGGATGTGACAACTCCGGCAGAGATTGATCCCTCATAGTTTCACTTTTTGATTACCGACGAGTAACCTAAAGCCAACTCACTCTGATGAAAGTTGGAATTCATGGCCTCACCTCGCCAAACCGAATCTGTTGTTTTAGTAGATGCCGTTCGTACTCCATTCGGAAAAGCTGGGTCGATGTACTCAGGTACTCGCGCTGACGATTTAATGGTCCGTGCAATGCGTGGCTTGCTCGAGCGCAATCCATTACTACCAGTTGATCAGATCGATGATGTGGCAATCGCCGCCGCTACCCAGACTGGCGACCAAGGAATGAATCTTGGCCGAAGTGCATCACTGCTTGCCGGACTTCCAAATACTGTTCCTGGATACTCAGTTGATCGTTGGTGTGCAGGTGCAATGACCGCTGTTACAACGCTGGCTGCATCGATTGCGATGGGTGCTAATGACATTGCGCTAGCCGGTGGCGTTGAACATATGGGAAATCATCCAATTGGAGATGGTTTAGATCCCAACCCACGTTTCCTGGCAGAGCGAATCGTGGAACAAGATGCGCTGGCAATGGGAGCAACAGCTGAACGCTTGCACGATCGTTTTCCGCATTTAACAAAAGAGCGCGCTGATATTTATGCACTTGCATCACAGATGAAGACTGCAAAAGCATATGCCGAAGGAAAAATACAGAGAGATCTAATTCCAACCGCTGCCCGAAGTGCAGATCTTGGTTGGGGTATTGCAACTCAAGATGAGCCACCACGCCCAACAACGACGCTAGAAGGACTTGCATCTCTTAAGACTCCATTTAGAGCAGCCGGTCGCGTGACTGCTGGAAATTCATCAGGTCTCAACGATGGAGCGACAGCTGCGCTGCTGGCCAATGAAACTCGCGCAAATGAACTTGGACTTTCCATCAAAGCCCGCATGGTTACCTTTGCATTTGCGGGAGTCGAACCAGAAGTTATGGGATATGGCCCAGTGCCATCCACGATTAAAGCTTTAGCTAAAGCAGGGCTAAAGATCGAAGATATCGGCGCCTTTGAAGTCAACGAAGCTTTTGCGATTCAAGTTCTTGCATTTCTCGATCATTTTGGAATTGCAGATGATGATGCTCGCGTTAATCCATACGGTGGCGCAATTGCAGTCGGTCATCCATTGGCATCATCTGGAATTCGGCTAATGCTCAATCTCGCTCGCACCTTTGAAGAGAAGCCAGAAGTTCAATACGGCGTTACAACGATGTGTATTGGTCTTGGCATGGGCGGAACAGTAATTTGGGAAAATCCACACTTCGGAAAGAAGGCATAACCATGACCACAATCACTCTCCCCGAAGGTGCTCCAGAAGAAGTTATTACCCACGCGCTTGTGCGCGATGTTGATCTCAACGCTTTTGGCGCAACTGGCATCCTTGCACTGATCACCCTTGATAACGGTCACGATCACACTCGTCCAAATACATTTGGGCCACAGTCGCTTATGGCACTCGACGCTGCAATCACCGATGCAATTTCGCGCAAACCAACTGCAATTGCGATCACAGGTAAGCCATTTATCTTTGCAGCTGGCGCTGATCTCTCATCGCTTTCATTTTTGACTGATCGTTCGCAAGCAGTTGCAATCGGCAAACTAGGTCACGATGTCTTTCGCCGACTTGATGAATGCGGAATTCCAACTTTTGCATTTATTAACGGTCTTGCCCTCGGTGGTGGCCTTGAAGTTGGTCTGCACTGTAAATACCGCACACTCTCAGCAACAGCTTTCACGGCACTCCCTGAGGTATTTCTTGGCCTGGTGCCAGGATGGGGTGGAGCAACAATTCTTCCGAATTTAATCGGTCCAGAGAGAGCGGTGCAGGTAATTATCGCTAATGCACTCAATACAAATACGATGATGAAGGCTAAGGATGCACTTGCACTCGGCGTTGTCGATAGCGTCTTTGAGCCAGCAGACTTCCTTGAAAAATCAATTGAATTCGCAGCCCAGATCCTCACTGGCAAGAAAACCATCGAACGTAAAGATTACAGTTCGGATCCGGCATGGGATAGCGCACTGGCAACAGGGCGTGCCTTAGCGCTGAAAAAATATGGCGGTGCGGAGATTGCTTCGCCAATGAAGGCACTTGAACTAATTGCAGCTTCACGTACCTCAACTCGTGGTGAGGGCTTTGATGCAGAAGATCAAACACTTGCTGGTCTGACAATGTCAGATTCACTCCGTGCATCACTGTATGCATTTAATCTGATTCAGAAGAAGCGCAAAAAAGTTGAAGGTGCACCAAAGGCAGCCCTTGCTCGTAAAGTCAGCAAGGCGGGTGTAGTTGGTGCTGGTCTCATGGCTTCCCAATTAGCGCTGCTACTTGTTCGCAATCTCAAATGTCCGGTTGTGATGACTGATATCGATCAAGCTCGCGCCGATAAGGGTGTGGCCTGGGTTAAAAATGAACTCAATAAACTTGTTGAGAAGAAGCGCATGAGTGCAGAATCTGCAGCTCGTCTTTCGCTCCTGATTTCAGGATCAGCCGATCAGAGCGTCTTTGCTGGATGTGACTTTATAATTGAAGCCATCTTCGAAGAGCTCTCGCTTAAGCAAGAACTTTTCAAGAAGTTAGAGCAGATCGTCTCAGCTGAGTGCATTCTGGCTACCAACACATCTTCGCTATCAGTTGAGAAGATGTCTATCGGAATGGTTAATCCAGAGCGTGTTGTCGGGTTCCACTTCTTTAACCCAGTTGCGATAATGCCACTGCTTGAAATCGCTCGAACATCTAAGACCGATGATGCAACCACTGCTACCGCAGTTGCCATTGGAAAAGAACTCAAAAAGACCATGATCATCTGCAAAGATGCTCCTGGTTTTGTAGTCAATCGTCTCCTCACTCGATTCATGGGTGAGATCACAGATGCTGTAGATGAAGGAACCGCACCTGATGTTGCCGACAATGCCATGCGCACAATCGGTTTCCCGATGTCTCCATTTGAACTTCTTGGTCTAGTTGGCCCAGGCGTAGCACTTCATGTCTCGGAAACTCTTCATGAAAACTTAGGTCCGAGATACCGCATCTCCCCCACCATGGCTGCCATGGTTAAAGAAGGCGTGAAATCTTTCTACCTTAAAAATGAAGATGGAACAGTCTCGGCAAATCCAGCGGCGTTAGCACTTGTTCACCAAGGGACAACACCGTCGACTGCCGAACAAGTTCGACTACGCGCACTTAATGCACTTGCCGAAGAGGCGAAGCTGATGCTCGATGAAGGTGTTGTTGCCACAGCGGCTGAGATTGATCTCTGTATGCTGATGGGCGCAGGCTGGCCGATGCACTTGGGTGGAATTTTGCCGTACTTAGATCGCGAAGGAATTAGCGATTCTGTCTGCGGTTCTCGTTTTCATCCTGCTGGAGTGGCATCTCTTCCTGCGAAGTAGAACTAGACCACGCAACGATTTCGCGAGCAACGTTCTGAGATGTAATTCCGATATCGTTCAAGATTTCGGCGCGCTTGGAGTGTTCGATGAATTCAAGTGGTACCCCGATCGAATGAATTGGGGTATCCAAGCCAGCAGTACGCAGCATCTCCGAGAGTGCACTGGCGATTCCACCATGAGCAATTCCATCTTCAACAACAACGATGCTCTTGTAACGCGCAGCCATCGTCACTAGCGCTGCCGGCAACGGCTTCACCCAACGTGGATCGATCACAGTGACACCAACACCCTCGCGGTAGGCCTGCGATGCCGCCTCAACACAAAGTGTTGCCATTGCGCCAACGCTCAAGAGCAGTACATCGGCGCTCTCTCCACGATAAAGCACATCTATTCCGTCACGACGTTCGAAAGCTGGAATGTCGGCGCAGACCGCACCCTTCGGAAAGCGCACAACGGATGGGCGATCACTGATCTCTAGTGATTCACGAAGTACCTCACGCAAGATCGCACCGTCACGAGGGGCGGCAAGTGCCAGCGTAGGAACAATTCCGGTAAGTGCTAAATCCCAAATGCCATGGTGTGAAGGGCCATCGTCACCGGTAACGCCAGCGCGATCAAGTACAAAGGTTACTCCCGCCTTATGCAGCGCAACATCTAATAAAAGTTGATCAAATGCACGGTTGAGAAAACTTGAATAGATCGCGACAACTGGATGAAGCCCAGCAAATGCCATTCCAGCAGCACTTGTTACCGCATGCTGCTCTGCAATTCCAACATCAACGGTGCGCTCTGGGTATGCCTTAGCAAATTTATCGAGCCCAGTCGGCCCGAGCATCGCCGCTGTAATTGCCACAATATCTTTACGGACTGCACCGATTTCAACCAATTCATCTGAAAATACTTGGGTCCATGACCTGGCGCTCTTGGCAAGCGACGCACCGGTTTCAGGATCGACAATACCGACTGCATGGAACTTCTCTGCTTCATCTTGTAGAGCGGGTTGGTGACCGCGACCTTTCTCAGTAATAACATGTACGAGGACCGGTTCACCAAATTGCTTTGCCTGCGCCAGCGCTTTTTCAAGTGCAATAAAATCGTGGCCATCAATTGGCCCCATATATTTCAGACCAAGATCTTCAAACATGCCTTGTGGTGCGACGATATCTTTAATTCCCTTTTTAACGCCATGTAAAGTTTCATAAATTGGAGCACCCACAACGGGGGTCTTATGCAGAACCTCCTTACCCCAATCGAGAAAGCGCTCGTACCCTTGCGTCACTCGAAGAGTTGAAAGATAGGCTGCGACTCCACCAATAGTTGGTGAGTACGAACGCTCATTGTCATTGACTACTAAAACTAGATTTCGATCTTTAGCAGAGGCAATATTATTTAGCGCCTCCCATGACATTCCACCTGTGAGTGCGCCATCTCCAACAACTACGACAACACTACGATCGCTCTGTCCGGTGATTGAGAATCCACGCGAGATTCCATCTCCCCAAGAGAGTGCAGTTGATGCATGAGAATTTTCAATAACGTCGTGTTCGCTCTCACGACGATTAGGGTATCCAGCGATGCCACCACGCTGACGGAGTCCATCAAAATCTCCACCGCGACCTGTCAAAATTTTGTGAACGTAGGACTGGTGACCAGTATCAAAGAGAATGACATCTTTTGGGGAGTCGAAGATTCGATGAATCGCCATCGTGAGTTCAACGACACCTAAATTCGGACCAAGATGGCCGCCAGTTTTAGAAACCTTTTCAACGAGGAATGATCGAATTTCTTCGGCAAGGGCAACCAGAGCCGCTTGGCTCAGGCCCTTAATATCTGCTGGGCTTTTAATTGATTCGATCACAGGTATAATTCTAGATCAAGCAAGGAGTTGGCGTAGTACGAACTGCATGATTCCGCCGTGGCGATAATAATCTGCCTCACCCGGAGTGTCGATTCGTACTATTGCCTGGAAGGTTTTATCCCCGGCGGCAACGGTAACTTCCTTAGGAACTCCCCCGGTATTCAGGGCTGTGATTCCAGCGATTGCAAAAGTCTCTTCACCTGTAAGTCCGAGTGATTGCGCGCTCTGACCTTCGATGAATTGCAATGGAAGAACACCCATACCGATCAAGTTTGATCTATGAATTCTTTCAAAGCTCTCCGCAATTACAGCTTTCACGCCAAGCAGCGCTGTCCCTTTAGCTGCCCAATCTCGCGATGAACCTGAACCGTATTCCTTGCCTGCCAAGATCATCAGCGGAACGCCAGCGTTTTGGTATGCAGTAGATGCATCGTAAATTGTTGATTGCTCACCGTTTGCCAGGAAGTTGCGAGTAAATCCACCCTCAACGCCGTCGAGTAATAAATTCTTAAGTCGAATATTGGCAAAAGTTCCACGAATCATTACTTCGTGATTTCCGCGACGTGAGCCGTAAGAGTTGAAGTCATTGCGGGCAACACCGTGTGCTTCCAGATATTTTCCGGCTGGTGAGTCTGCTTTGATGTTTCCGGCTGGTGAAATATGGTCGGTAGTCACCGAGTCACCCAGGATTGCTAATACCCGAGCTCCGGCAATATCAACGACAGGAGTAGGAGACGCTGGCATATTTTCAAAGTACGGAGGCTTGCGAACGTAAGTTGATTGTGGATCCCACTCAAAGGTATCTCCGGTTGGAGTATCAAGTGATTTCCAACGATGATCACCCTCGAAGACGCTGGCATAATCTTTAGTAAACATTTCGGACGAGATCGATGAATCAATCACATCTTGAATTTCTCGGGCCGATGGCCAGATATCTCGCAACATAACTGGATTGCCGTCTTTATCGTTTCCAAGCGAGTCAGTCTCAAAATCATGGTTCATAGTGCCAGCAAGTGCATATGCCACAACTAGTGGCGGTGATGCTAAGTAATTCATCTTTACATCAGGGCTGATGCGTCCTTCAAAGTTTCGGTTTCCAGAAAGGACTGCCGACACCGCGAGGTCGTTTTCGTTAATCGCTTTGCTTATCTCCAGTGGAAGTGGCCCTGAATTACCAATACATGTGACGCAGCCGTATCCAACTAGGTTAAATCCAAGTGTCTCCATAAAAGGAGTGAGGCCAGCACGGTCGTAATAATCAGTCACAACTTTTGAACCAGGGGCCAGAGTTGTCTTTACCCAAGGCTTAGATAGAAGCCCTTTCTCAACTGCCTTCTTCGCCAAAAGCCCAGCCCCGATCATTACTGATGGATTGGAGGTATTGGTGCAAGAGGTAATTGATGCGATTACAACATCACCATTTTTGACAGTGGTTGCGTGGCTACCGACATGAACGGGATAAGCACTCTTTCCAGTTTTCTCTGAAAAATATGTTGGCAAGATTTTCTCAAATGCATCTTTCGAATCTGAAAGCGAGATTCGATCTTGTGGTCGCTTAGGTCCGGCAATCGATGGCACAACGCTGCCAAGATCAAGTTCGATATACTCAGAAAAACGTGGAGCAAGTGATGGATCGTGCCAAAGGCCTTGTGCTTTCGCATATGCCTCAACAAGTTCAATCTGATCTTGACTACGACCAGTAAGTGCGAGGTAGCGAAGAGTCTCGTCATCGATTGGGAAAATTGCACATGTCGAACCGTATTCAGGGCTCATGTTTCCAATAGTTGCGCGATTTGCCATCGGAACGGTGAGAACACCTGGTCCGTAGAATTCAACGAACTTTCCAACAACACCATGTTTACGTAACATCTGCGTGATTGTGAGTGCAAGATCTGTCGCTGTAGTACCAATTGGGAGTTGTCCAGATAATTTAAAGCCAACTACTTTTGGAATAAGCATCGATACTGACTGACCAAGAAGTGCTGCCTCGGCCTCAATCCCGCCCACTCCCCAACCAAGAACTCCTAGCCCGTTGACCATAGTCGTATGTGAATCAGTACCAACGACCGTATCTGGATAGGCGCGAGTTAGGCCATCAACAACTCGAGTCATCACAACGCGAGCGAGATATTCAATATTTACCTGGTGCACGATTCCGGTGCCTGGTGGCACAACCTTAAATTGATCAAAGGCTCCCTGGCCCCAACGTAGGAATCGGTAGCGCTCACGATTACGCTCATAATCAATATCAGTATTTTGTTCAAAGGCGTTACGAGTTCCAAAAAAGTCTGCAATAACTGAGTGATCGATTACGAGTTCGGCTGGAGCGAGCGGATTCACCTTGGAAGGATCTCCACCCAGCTCAACAATTGCCTCACGCATGGTCGCTAGATCTACCACGCATGGAACACCAGTGAAATCTTGCATGACTACTCGGGCAGGTGTGAACTGAATTTCGGTATCTGGCTCAGTAGCGGGATTCCATTGTGCCAGCGCGTTAATGTGATCGACGGTGATATTTGCGCCGTCTTCGGTGCGAAGAAGATTCTCCAGCAGAACTTTGAGCGAGAACGGCAAATCAGCCGCTCCATCTATTCCATTGATATCGAAGATCTCGAAATCTTTACCTGAGACAGATAAATTTCTCTTTCTCCCAAGGGAATTCTTACTCATCAAAACTCCTCAAATCGCTACCGATATACATCTGAGGCCAAAACGCACGTGGCGCACTTTGACCAACTTAGGCTCAAGATACCGCAGTCGGCGCAAAGAGGGCAACGCACTCGATGTGATGAGTCATCGGAAAGAGGTCTAGCGCTCTGATTTTTACTATGGTGTAATTGGCATCACGCAGAAATGCGCTATCTCGTGCCAAGGCCGCTGGATCGCATGCAACGTAGACGATTGCTCGAGGACGAGTAGCCACGATGCTATCGATAACTAATTTCTTAGCGCCCTCTCGGGGTGGATCTAAGATAATAACGTCGGCACTTGGAAATCTTGGAATAATTTTTTCAACATCGCCGGTGTAAATCTTCACGTTTTCAAAAGCTGCAAAATTGACGGCCGCATCGGCGGTTGCTGTCTTACTGCCCTCAATTAAATCGATCTTGCCTGTTGGTCCAATATGATCAAGTAGATCTCGAGCAAACAGTCCCACTCCACCGTAGAGATCAATAATGTGATCACCACTCTTTGGATCAGCAAACTCTCGCACAATTTCTACCAGTACTTGTGGAGAATTTATATTGCTCTGCCAGAAAGAGCCTGGACTTACCTGATACTTAAATTTACCGACGGTGTACAGCTGCTTCTCATCCCCTTCGATTCGCCCAGCACAAGAAAGTCGCGGCGCACTTGAACTACCGGCACTTACCTCTATTCGGGAATCTGGCGCCCACGATCGTTGTGCAATCTGGTCGTAACCTACTGATGGATGAAGAATTGGGCAGTGATCGATCGCCATAATTGTGTTGGTGCGGGAAGCATAAAAACCAGCGCGTCCCTTTTTATCACTACCGATAATTGTTTGTGTCCGCCAACCTAAATCCTCTGAAACTTTCTCAACTTCGACCTTAACCTCCATCTTTGCAATTCTGGCAAATTGCTCGGAGATCACCTCACTTTTCAATTCACGTTGTCGACTGGTAGAAATATGCTGGAAGTCGCATCCCCCACAGCCATTGCGGTTTGCGTATTTACACGGTGCATCTACGCGATCAGTTGATGGAGTAAGGACTTCCACCACATCAGCTCGATTAAAAGATGAACCAACGCTGGTAATTGCGACCTTAACGCTTTCACCAGGAATCGCATGGCGGATGAAAATAACTGCACCTTCGTACCGCGCAATGCAGTGGCCGCCATGGGCAATCTTCTCGACCGTTAGCGATATAACTTGCCCGACGCTAAGGCTCACGCGAGGAGTGGATGTCATAAAGGTAAGCCTAAGGGGGTAAGTTATGTCCTGTGCACGTAGTGATTATGGGTTGCGGTCGAGTCGGTTCATCTTTGGCGACCGAACTCGAGGCCCTAGGCCATACCATCTCGATTATTGATCAATCCCGCGAAGCATTTAGACGCCTTGGCCCCGATTTTAAAGGCCGCACAATTAGCGGAATCGGATTTGATCGCGACACCTTACTTGAAGCTGGGATTGAGACAGCAGATGCATTTGCTGCAGTAAGTAACGGCGACAACTCAAATATTTTGGCAGCACGCGTTGCCCGTGAAACATATGGCGTTGGAAATGTTGTTGCTCGTATTTATGATCCAGGTCGCGCCGAGATTTATCAGCGCCTCGGAATTCCAACTGTGGCAACGGTAATTTGGGCAACAGATCAAATTATGCGTCGACTAGTACCAGAAGGATCTAAGAGCGAATGGAGTGATGCAACCGGCACGGTCGAACTTATCGAGGTGCATCCCCATCTTGAGTGGTTTGGATTGCCAATTACGCAGATTGAAACCGAGACCGAAGCCCGAGTTGCCTTTCTTACTCGATTGGCAGAAGGTCTGATTCCTAATGAACACACAGTTTTGCAAGAAGGAGATTTACTCCACATGATTATTAAGACCGAGCGGGTCGCACTCGTTGAAAAAACTCTAGCCGTCCAACCTCAGGAGTCTCGATGAGAATCGCTATCGCTGGTGCTGGCAATGTGGGCCGCGCTATTGCTCGAGAACTACTAGATAACGGCCACGAAGTACTACTCATTGATCGTGATCCTAAGGCGCTGAAATTAGATTCAGTCCCAGATGCCCAGTGGCTAATGGCAGATGCCTGCGAAATTACATCTCTTGATAAAGCAGATCTTGGCAATGCCCAAGTGCTTGTTGCTGCAACCGGAGATGACAAAGTAAATCTGGTCGCCTCACTTCTAGCCAAGACTGAATACGGAGTTCCACGCGTAGTTGCCCGAATTAATCATCCAAAAAATGAATGGATGTTCGATTCATCATGGGGAGTCGATGTTGCAGTCTCTACTCCGCGAATTATTTCAGCACTTGTTGAGGAAGCCGTGACCGTCGGAGATGTCGTGCGACTCTTTAGTTTTAGACAAGGCCAAGCCAACCTTGTGGAACTCACACTTCCTGATTCATCAAGTTGTATTGGCAAGACAGTAGAAGAGATTGAACTTCCACAGGATGCATCCCTGGCAGCGATAGTTCGCGATGGCCGAGTAATTGCCCCGACACCAACTGATGTATTTAGCGCTGGCGACGAACTGCTCTTTGTAGCTTCATCTACTGCGGAAGATCTAATTAAGGGTTGCTTTATAGCGGGTTAGTTTATTTCACTCTCAGTTGTTGAAGATGGTGGAACTGTGGTGGGAACTGTTCGAAGAATCATCCACGTCCCGTAAGCCGTTGCAATAAAGAGTGGATATCCCATCGCTAGATTCACTGCACCAAGTAGGTTGAGATTGTCGCTGAGATAAATTGGATATTGAACTACAAGTCGAAGAAAGAACATTCCTACCCATAACCAGCTGGCTCGAACATATGCCGCTTTTCGGGCTGGGTCTCTACGCCAATGAAGATTTTCGCCAAGGATTGGGCCCAACATCAGCCCCAAGATTGGCCACCCCGCAAGAGTTGAAATGAGATAAACAATTCCGTAACCAAGATTTGTAAGAAGTTTGGGTACAAAGACATCACTTGGATTCCCTGTTCGATTCGCAAACCAAGCGGCAATCAGAGTGCCAATCAATCCAGAAATAGCATGCTGGATCGTGTCTTTCTTAATTAAACGAATAATTGTTAATAGCGCAGAAATGATTACAGATGCAATCAGAGAGTTCCATAAATCTTTTGTAATATTAAAAGAAATTAAGAATACGAGTGCCGGAAAGCCAGCATCGAGTAAACCTTTTTTGCCACCAAAAGCAGCCATCACCTTTGCTTTATCAGCATCAGATTGATGCATCATGTTCGCCCTGTCGATCCAAAACCAGAATCTCCACGACCAGATCCCGGAAGCTCTGCTACCTCAATAAATTCTGCTCGCTCTACCCGCTGGATTACTAACTGTGCGATTCGATCGCCGCGCTTAAATGAGACCGATTCTGATTTGTCATGATTAATTAAAATTACCTGTAATTCACCACGGTAACCAGCATCTACTGTCCCTGGCGCATTGACCATAGTCACTCCGTGTTTAATCGCCAGACCAGAACGAGGATGAACCAACGCAACAAAACCATCAGGTAGTGCAATGGCGATACCAGTAGGAACTAGCGCCCGCTCTCCCGGTGCCAATGTGACATCAACGCGAGTGACAATATCCGCGCCAGCATCTCCCCCTTTGGCATACTTAGGAAGCGGCAGATCAGGATCAAGCCGAGTAATAAGTACTTGCACCGAACTCATGGATTGATCTCGAATTCTGGATCAACAAATGCCATGAGCTCTGGAGTTTTGCGCATCTGCTCAAGATACTCTGCTGGAGCGCTTGAGATGAAGTGGCTCATCGGAACAATTACAAAGAGTGCAGCGGCACGAACGGCAATTTCACCATCGGCACTATTTAATCGGCCAACCGCCTCTGTATATACCTTGCGATTCATCTGTCCAGTAATCGCAGCCGTAATGTGAAGTGTCGTGCCAATTGGTACCGGCTTCATGAAATCTGTCTCTAATCGACCAGTAACTGCCGGTGATCGAATCAGCCACATTAATTTTCCAAGCGCCTCATCGAAGGCGAGTGAGAGCAGGCCACCATGAGCTAGACCCGGAGCGCCTTGATGATTCTCGGTCACAATAAATTGCGCAGTGAGATCAAGTCCAGCGCCAGCATGTGCAATCAGATGTAATCCAGTTGGATGCAATTGACCGCAACCAAAACAATGACCGAAGTGAGATGGAATCTGGGTTCCGGGTGCTGGTGAAAGAGGATGTCGCTCTGGAATTTGCGCACCCTCAGGAGGTTTTGTACTCGCCACTCTAGTCATGGCCTTAGTTTACTGCGAGAAAACTCCGATACCGTATCTCCATGGGTGAGAGATCGGTCAAGTTTCGAGAAGTCGTACGTGCGCCGTTCTGGTTAATGCTCTTTATCTACTTTCTTGGCTTCTCACTTGTCGTTGCTATCTGGGCTGCGATGACGACCGCGATTGCGGCGGCGGCGTTGGTAATCGTCACCGTTGCCACGGTTTTCATTTACATTCGTACGCCACTAGTAATTGAAATTGATGAGAAAGAGTTGCGGGTAGGAGCTGCCCACATTGACCGCTCATATCTTGGAAAGGCGCGGGCGCTCACTCCACAAGAAATGGCACTGATGCGTACTCGAGATGCAGACCCAGCGGCTTACTTGGCTCTTAGATTCTGGACATCGCATGGAGTCAGAATCGACATCAATGACAAACGAGATTCCACTCCGTACTGGTTAATTACATCAAAACGTAAAAGGGTAATCGAAGAGCTAATTAATAAAGTTTAAGCGCACTCTTTACAGACTGCTTTAGCGCCTTCGCCCTTTGCAAGTTGTGTTGAGTGATGCACCAAGAAGCAACGAGAACAAGTGAATTCATCACCTTGCTTAGGGACAACTCTTACCGAAAGCTCTTCGCCAGAAAGATCGGCGCCTGGTAGTTCAAGATTTTCAGCAGCATCTGCTTCATCTACATCGATCTGACCGGATTGCGCATCGACGCGTTGAGCCTTGAGCTCTTCTAAGGATTCCTCATGGAGTTCTTCGTCGGTTTTTCTGGGCGTATCGTAATCTGTTGCCACTTCCCATCACCTCATTTCCAAAAGCTCTGCTTCTGTAATTACATCCGACGCTAGATCTATTCTAGCTAAGGGCGCATCATGGCCTATCTAGCCACTATTACACAATTTAACCTTCGGTGAGTCGGATTTATTCCCCAGGTTGCGAAATCTCTGTGACGCGCGCAATAGATTGTGATAGCGCTGCATCGACTCGAGCGCGAATTCTCGTTCCACCCTCTTCATAACTCTGCTCTAGTAACTCACCATGCTCATGTACAGCGCTCACAAGATCGCCTCGATCGTAAGGAATAAGGACATCGATTTCAATCTGAGGGTGCGGTAAGGACTTTTCAATTGCATGAAGTAGCCCCTCTAGTCCGAATCCTGTTCGTACCGAGAACGCATACGCATTTTTCTCAGTTCGCAGTAAATTCATAACTACTTCTGGATCACCAATATCAACTTTATTTATGGCGATGATTTCAGGAATATCTCCCCCACCAATTTCATTAATGACCTGACGTACTGCTCGAATTTGTTCGCTTGGATCAGGATGTGAACCGTCTACAACGTGCACAATCAGATCTGCACCGGCAACCTCTTCTAGCGTTGATTTAAATGCATCGATAAGTTGGTGTGGAAGATGACGAACAAAACCCACGGTGTCGGTAAGTGTGTAGACGCGACCTTCGGCAGTTTGCGTCTTTCGTACCGTCGGATCAAGGGTTGCAAAGAGCGCGTTCTCTACCAGTACGCCCGCATCGGTGAGCTTATTAAGCAGCGATGATTTACCCGCATTGGTGTATCCAGCGATGGCAACAGAAGGGATATTAAAACGACGGCGCTCCTGTCGCTTGGTATCACGCGAAACTTTCATATCGGCTATTTCGCGACGAAGTTTGGCCATTCGGTCTCTAATGCGGCGGCGATCTGTCTCGATCTTTGTCTCACCAGGGCCACGGCCACCGATACCAGCGCCACCGGCGGCGCGTCCACCCACTTGGCGAGAAAGAGAATCTCCCCAACCGCGAAGTCGCGGAAGTAAATATGCAATCTGGGCTAACTCAACTTGTGCCTTACCTTCACGACTCTTTGCGTGTTGCGCAAAGATATCCAAGATAAGCGCTGTCCGATCAACCACTTTTACTTTTAACTTATCTTCTAGCTGGCGAAGTTGTGATGGCGAAAGTTCTCCATCACAGATGACAGTATCTGCCCCGGTCGACTGCACGACTGATTTAAGTTCCTGCACCTTTCCAGAACCAATATATGTCGCAGGATCTGGTCGATCTCGTCTTTGAATTAACCCTTCCAAAACTTCAGAGCCAGCAGTTTCGGCAAGTGCCTTTAACTCAGCAAGTGAGTTTTCGGCAGAGAGTAAATTGCCTTCAGTCCATACGCCAACAAGCACAACCCGTTCGAGTTGGAGTTCCCGGTTTTCGGCTTCTGAAATATCTTGTAGCTGAGTTGAAAATCCTTTTACACGTCGCAGCGCTTGACGTTCTGAAAGTTCCTGAGTCGCGCTGTAATCCATCTCCTCTTCCTGCAGATCAAAATCCACCGCAGCTTGTGCACTCTCGCGCATAAGTACTTCAAAATTATCTGATTCGCGTCCCGTCATTGGTTGACCAGAAAAGAGGAAATATCTACATCATTGATCAGAACTGCTGGACCGGTCAAGGTTGCATTGGAATGACCATCAATATCAACAATAAGAGTTCCCCCAGGTGGCTTAATGATCCATCTGGCAGGAAGTTTGCCGCGGGTAAATATTGTTGCAGCGAGTGCGACAGCGCAGGTACCGGTACCGCAAGATTTAGTCTCGCCACTTCCGCGTTCATGTACTCGCATGATCAAGGTATCTGGACCTTCGATCTCAACAAATTCAACATTGACTCCCTCGGGATATACCGATTCTGGCGTAACAATTGGGGCAACTGCCAATGATCCAACGTCATCAAGATCCTCTAAGAAGACAACTGCGTGTGGATTTCCCACACTGATGTGGCGTCCAGAATATTTTTGGCCGTGTTGTTCAACGGTGACGAGATCTCCTTCATCGGTCACCTGCCCGATATTTACCGAGATATCGCCATCATGAGGAGCCCGCATAAACTTCACTCCATCACGCGTAGTGATGGGAAATAAACCCTCGCCTTGATGACCTCGTTCTATCAAATACCTAGCCATCACCCGAATTCCGTTTCCGCACATCTCGGCAAGTGACCCGTCCGCATTTCGGTAATCCATGAACCACTTTCCATCAAGCTTGGTGATGCGAATGAAACCATCAGCTCCAACGCCTGTTGCTCGATTACAGATGGCCTTTATCTCGTCGCCAGAGATTGTCATCGTCGAATCTGGATCAAAGAGGAGTACAAAATCATTTTCGGTTCCGTGGCCGTAAGTGGCGATTACTGGAGTATCCATATGGCTATGAGTTTAGCCGTGTCAGAATTTTTTCGAGACGATTTTCATAATGGCCCAGCCATGAAATCCGTCCATCGCGGGAAAACCAGGTATCTTGTCGACGTACATATGAACGTGTCACTCTCTTACTCTCTTCTCGTGCCTCATCTGCGCTCAATAGACCATCGCGCTCTTGCAGAATCTGGGCATAACCCAGCGCCTTCTGAGCGGTAGCGCCATCACGAAGACCCTGCGTGATCAGAGCATCTACTTCGGATTCAAAACCAGTTGCCCACATGAGATCCACACGATCACTAATTCTTACTGCCAGACTTTCACGATCCTGACTTAATCCAAAGTGGTAGGCATCGGGGTATCGCGAACTGGCTTCTCGTGGCAAATTTGCGGTGAAGGGTTTTCCAGTAATTTCAATTACTTCCAGCGCCCTAATCACGCGTCGCATATTTGCGCGATCAATAGCAAGTGCTGCCGCTGGATCTAGCGCCGTTAACCGGGCAAAGAGATGATCGCCACCTTTTTCAACAGATTCCAACTCTAACCGTGTCCGAACAAGTGGATCGGTATCTGGAAAATTAAGATCGTCAACAATTGCCTTAATGTAAAGACCGGTCCCACCAACAATGATCGCGTCTGCTCCACGCGCATGAATATCATCGATAGTTTTTCGAGCGAGCTCTTGGTACCAAGCAACAGTTGAATCTTCTTTTACGGTCAGTACATCGAGTAAATGGTGAACTACACCGCCACGTTCGACCTCGGAGAGTTTGGCAGTCCCGATATCCATCCCTGAGTACACCTGCATAGAATCGGCGTTAACAATCTCGCCACCAATTTCTTGGGCTAGCGAAACCGCCAGGTCACTCTTTCCGGTTGCTGTTGCACCACAAATAATAATGGTGCGCATTTACTGCGTCATCTGGGTACGAGTAGGAATGCCCAACATTACCTGTGGCTGCTGCGCCACCTGGCTCCGTTTAGCGTGAGCATCTCCCCCACGGGTACGAAAATGTGAGACTTCACTGCCGATTAAATAGTGTGCTGAAGCGTCATCGATTTTCACTTCGACGAAATCTCCAGGTCTGGCTTGACTTGTATTATCAAAGTGAACCAAGCGAAAGTCTTCAGACCGCCCAGTGAGTCTTGATTGGGCGACATCTCGTCGACCCTCAACTTCATTGACTAATACTTGATGAGTACTCCCTATTGCCGCCAGATTTACGTTGCGCGAGATTTCCTGCTGATGCTCGTGTAGCCGGGTATATCTCTCACCGACAACATCGTCTGCTACCTGATTGGGCATCACACCGGCTGGAGTTCCTGGTCGGATTGAATACTTATATGTGTATGCCGCAGCAAACTGCGCTTGCGTGGCAAGGTCTAGCGTGGCGGTAAAGTCTGCTTCTGTCTCTCCTGGAAATCCAACGATGATGTCGGTTGTAATCATCGCGTGTGGAATGGCGGTGCGAACCCGGTCAAGAATTCCAAGATATCGATCACTGCGATATGACCTGCGCATGGCTGCCAAAATCGAGTCTGAACCTGATTGAAGTGGCATATGAAGATGAGGCATTAAATTCTTAGTAGTAGCCATCACTTCAATCACATCATCTGTGAAATCACGTGGGTGGGGTGACATAAAGCGCACCCGCTCTAGCCCATCAATCTTGCCACACTCTTTCAGCAGTGTTGCAAATGCGCCACGATCACCAATCTCTACGCCATAGGCATTTACATTTTGTCCAAGCAAAGTAATCTCAATTACGCCTTGCTCTACTAGCGTCCGCACCTCGGTTAGCACATCTACCATCGGGCGATCTTTCTCAATGCCACGAAGTGTCGGCACAATACAGAAAGTGCAGGTGTTATTGCAGCCAACTGATACCGATACCCATGATGAATATGCCGAGAATCTTCGTGCTGGGAGCGCGGATGGAAAATGTTCTAGCGCCTCCAGAATTTCAATCTGTGACTCTTCTTCTATTCGGGCGCGCTCAAGTAGAACCGGGAGTGATCCCACATTATGGGTACCGAAAACAACATCAACATATGGCGCTTTCTTTAAAATAATATCTTGATCTTTCTGGGCTAGGCATCCACCAACAGCAATCTGCATCGCTGGATTCTTCTTCTTGATCGGAGCGAGAAAACTTAGATTTCCATAAAGCTTGTTATCCGCATTTTCTCTCACAGCACATGTATTGAAAACCACAATATCTGCTTGATCACCAGCAACCACTGGCAGGAAACCTGCCTCATCTAGCAAGCCAGCGATGCGCTCTGAATCATGCACATTCATCTGGCAGCCGTAAGTTTCGACTTTATAAGTACGTGTCATCTGATAATTACTAGATATCTAAAATCTTGTATGAGAGATCTGCCCGATTAACGACGAGCATCTGTCCATTAGTTAGCGCAGTCCAGTCGTCATGTCCCCAACCAGTGGATGCGATTTTAACTGCGCCATCTTCCTTGGTGAAGCGGAGTTCATAATGATGTGGAACCGTCCACTCACTCTGCTCATTTTCATTAAATTGACAGACTGCAATCAGAAAATCAGGGGTGAGCGTAATTGAGTTAATAGCAGAATAATCGGCAAAGGAAGCGATCTCTTTGACGGTAGCCGAGATTGCGTTGATTAGCCCTTGAGTTTTAGCAGCGGTAAGAATGGCAAAGAAGTAACGCTCACTATCTGTGGTCGAGGTTAACTCTTTAAGTAACTCTGGATCGACTAAGTGATCAATACTGGCAGCGGGACGAATAGTGCCATTATGCATAAACGAGATGTCACCGTTAATAAATGGGTGATTATTTGAAAGATCAACCGTTAAACCTTTTGAGGCTAACCGTAGATGGAGCAGCGCTCCATTACTTTGCGTATCTTGCGCAGCTTGCGCAAATAAATCACTTTCAATTGCCGGAGCTAAATCACGCTGGCGAACTTGTTCTCCGCCGATAGATCCACACGTGGTGATCCCCCACCCATGCTTATGCTCTTTGGAAAGTTCAACAAAGTCGCCCAGCGAAGCGCCAACGACAGATGAGAAAGAGGTTGGAGCATCGGAGACAAAGGCGAGCAATCTGCACATAGGGTCAATCTATCGTGGAATTCTGATTGGTTCCTGTCCGCGAGCGATCAGACGCTCAAAGTGAATTTCTCGCTTCTCGTTAAATCTCAAGGCATCAGTTGTCGAAGCAGCAATAAAGGTAGCTAACTCTTCCCGAGCGACAAGTCCATCACCTGAGAGATCGGTGCGCTCGAATACGTTCCATGCGCGTAGCACCGGGGCGATCACATCATCGAGATGTTGTTGCAGGTCATAGATTCCAGCCAGCGCGATCTGAACTGCCTTTCTTCCAAAGCCTGGCATATTCGCTCCTGGCATATCAAAATTTGTGACTACATCAGCAATTGCTCGCATCGCAGCATTTGGTTCCAACTCAAGAGCTTGACCCAAAAGATTACGATAGAAAATCATATGTAAGTTTTCATCAAGTGAGACTCGTTGCATCATCGCTTCTGCGATCGGATCATTGGAAAGCTTGCCAGTGTTTCGGTGAGAGATTCTGGTGGCGAGCTCTTGAAATGAAACGTAGGCAATCGTATGCAACATGTCATTTTCATAAGGCGTCTGATATCCAAGTGACATGTGTGCCATACGTAAATCTTCAAGTAGGTAAGGATCTACCCCACGTGTTGCCATCAGGTAATCACGAATCACAATACTGTGGCGAGCTTCTTCTGCCGTCCAGCGCTCAATCCAATTTCCCCATGCACCATCGCGACCCATCGAAATTGAAATCTCAGTGTGATAACTCGGAAGATTATCTTCAGTCAATAAGTTAAGAATAAGCGAATCTTGTGCCACTGGAGTTAGACGTGAATCTTTCGCCTCCCAGGCATCCCCATTAAGTGGTCCGGCATAGTCACGTCCCTCTGACCATGGGACATATTCATGCGGATACCAATTTTTCTGCACACTCAAATGTCTAGCAAGTTCGACCTCAACAATTGGTTCAAGGTCGCGAATCAATCGGCCTTGAATAGCACTCGAGTCATAAGTCATAAGCAAACTTTATTACATGACAAGCACTACTCACGAGTTGAAATTATTCTCTTTCCGCTCAAGGGCTGCAGTTGCGCGCCATGAAGCGATTGCGGCGTGATTACCGCTGAGTAATACTTCTGGCACACGAATTCCGCGCCATTCTTGCGGTTTAGTGAAGTTGGGATATTCCAGATATCCATCTTCGTTATGAGATTCTTCAGCGAGCGAGAGTGGATTTCCAAGTACTCCCGGGATTAATCGAGTGATCGCTTCAATCATCACCATCGATGCAACCTCACCCCCTCCTAGAACATAATCGCCAATGGAGACTTCGTGAACGCGAATATTTCGGGAAGTAAATTCTGGTTGGCTGTAATGCATTCGGACTCGATCATCAATGCCCTCGTATCGCCCGCAAGCAAAAATTAAGTGTGGTGACGTGGAGAGCTCTGTTGCCATCGTCTGCGTGAAACGTTTCCCGGCCGGTGTGAGAATTATTAAATCCACACCAGTTGTACTCTCGGCGATCAATCCATCAATTGCCTGCCCCCACACCTCGGGCAGCATCACCATTCCGGCACCCCCACCGTAAGGAGTGTCGTCAACTGTGTGATGAGGATCGTTTGTCTGCGATCGTAAATCGTGAACTCCGATGGAGAGGAGTCCGCCATCTGCTGCCTTACCTAAAAGCGAGAGCTTGAGCGGCTCGAAGTACTGCGGAAAAATCGTGATTGCATCAATTTTCATGCCAGTGTCCCATCTATTACAGGTGGAATAACGGTCAACTTTTTAGCAGTGATATCTACATCTGGGACCAAGGCGCGTACAAATGGAACCATGACTTCGCCTTGCACTGTCTTAATGACTAAAACATCTTGGCCGGGGAGGTTGAGAACTTCACTTACTTTTCCCAAAAGCCCACCGTCTTGCAGGTGAGCATCACAGCCAACAAGTTGGAGTACGTGATAGTCATCTTCATCTAACCCCGGTGCATCGATATCGACCTCTGAAAACATCAGAACATCACGATATTTTTCAATGCTATTGCGATCTTTAATTCCAACAAAACCAAGTAAAAGGATTCCGTTGTGAACGCGCACTGATTCCACGATTAGTTCACCGTGAGAATCAGTTAAAAGCGTGGCGCCAATTGCAAAGCGATCTGCCGCTTCATCGGTACGTACCTCGATGGTGGCCTCTCCCAATATTCCATGGGCGCGACCAATGCGGCCTACATTAAGGCGCAAGAGAGATTTCTTAACGCGCCTCGTCAGTATCGATGAGATCAACGCGAACGCTACGTCCAGCAAGTGCGCTTATAACTGTGCGAAGCGCCTTTGCTGTACGTCCGTTACGACCAATGACCTTGCCGATATCTTCAGGATTAACGCGTACTTCCAGAGTTGTACCTCTGCGATGCGTCTTCTCCTTGACGATGACATCCTCAGGATTATCGACGATCCCTTTTACGAGATGCTCTAGCGCTTCGTCGATCATTTTATTCAGCAGCCTTTTCAGTCTCTGCTGCGACAACTGCAGTCTCTTCGGCAACTGCTTCAACTGCTGCTTCAACTGGAGTTTCAACTGCAGCCTCTACAACTGCTGTCTCTTGCGCAACTGCTTCAACTGCTGCTTCAACTGGAATTTCAACTGCAGCCTCTACAACTGGTGCCTCTTCTACAACTGGGCTTGCCTTTGCAGCTAGCTTTTCTTG
Organism: Candidatus Planktophila sp.; assembly: GCA_041687825.1. GTDB lineage: Bacteria > Actinomycetota > Actinomycetes > Nanopelagicales > Nanopelagicaceae > Planktophila. The sequence continues at coordinate 21,265 of JBDNJI010000002.1, read as the reverse complement.
CGCCTTCTTCTTAAGAGTTGTGGCGCCTTCCTTTGGTTCATCCATTGCAGATTTAACTGCAGCTTCGTAGGCAACGCTCTTGTGTGGCTTTGGAGCTGCAACGCGAAGTGTTCCTTCTGTTCCTGGAAGTCCCTTGAATTTCTGCCAATCACCAGTGACTTTAAGAAGTGCCGCTACCGCCTCTGACGGTTGCGCTCCAACTCCGAGCCAATATAACGCACGCTCTGAGTTCACCTGAATAATTGATGGCTCTTGTCCTGGTACGTAGCGACCAATCTCTTCGATTGAGAGTCCGTTGCGAGCCTTACGTGAATCTGTAACAACGATGCGATAGAACGGTGTACGAATCTTGCCCATGCGCATTAAACGAATTTTTGTAGCCAAAGCAGTGGTGCTCCTAAAAATATGTGTTCAATCTCGTAGCTGTAGCGGGGTGCCCAGCGAAAAGATCCAACGATGGATGTGGATGTTTCGGGGGTAGAGGGCCCCGTCACAGGTGTCCAATCTTGCCATGTGAGCCCCGCGATCCAAAATCAGGAGCTCTCTTCCACCGCTCGTTTGGCTGGATTTCCAGAGCGAGACTTCTTCTTCGGTGGCGTAATCCCTTTTTTAGGCCCAGCGGGCATCGCTGGCGCCCCTGGCGGAAGTCCCATTCCCGCTGGCATCGCGCCGCCATTGCGCATCTGTTTCATCATCTTCTGGGCTGCCCCGAATTTATCGACGAGTGAATTTACTTCCTGAACTGAACGCCCGGCACCCAATGCAATCCGCGCACGACGAGAACCATTAAGCACCTTGGGATCCTGGCGCTCGCGCGGAGTCATTGATTGCACGATCGCTTTCGTGCGCACTACTTCGCTTTCATCAAAATTATCAATCTGTTTCTTCATCGCGCCCGTACCCGGCAACATGCTGAGTAACTTGCCCATAGAGCCCATCTTCGACATTGCTTCTAACTGTTCCAAGAAATCTTCAAGTGTGAAGTCTTCCCCTTTAAGGTATTTCTCTTCCAATTTTGCGCTGACATCACTATCGATAGATTTCTTCGCCTGCTCGGCAAGAGTTGCGACATCGCCCATGCCCAAAATTCGAGAAGCCATTCGCTCGGGATAAAAGAGATCAAAATCAGTAAGTTTCTCGCCGGTAGATGCAAACATAATTGGCCGACCGGTAAGAGCGGCAATTGACAAGGCGGCACCACCACGTGCATCGCCATCAAGTTTGGTTAGAACGACGCCATCAAAACCAACTCCAGTAAGAAAGGCTTGCGCTGTCTTTACCGCATCTTGCCCGATCATGGCATCGACAACAAACAAGATCTCATCTGGGTTTACCGCATCCCGAATAGCCGACGCTTCCTTCATTAACTCTTGATCAACACCTAACCGACCTGCAGTATCAATAATGACGATGTTATGTAACTTCGATTGCGCAAAAGCAACGCCATCTTTCGCAACCTGCACTGGATTCCCAACTCCATTACCAGCTGCGGGTGCATAGACAGGTACACCGATACTTTCACCAACAACTTGGAGTTGCGTCACTGCATTTGGTCTCTGTAAATCTGAAGCGACTAAAATTGGGGTATCGCCCAAATCTTTAAAGTGTTTTGCTAATTTTCCAGCTAACGTCGTCTTACCAGCACCTTGTAATCCAGCCAACATAATCACCGTTGGTGGTTTCTTCGCAAGTCGAACGCGACGAGCTTGCCCACCAAGTATCTCAATGAGTTCGGCGTTAACAATGTCAAAAATTGCTTGAGCCTGATTTGAACCAGATTGTAAATTCGGTAAGGCGGCTTGAGATTTCGATTTAATTACGCCAACGAAATTTTCCACAACACCAAGGGCAACATCTGCTTCTAAGAGCGCTTGATAAATCTGATCTGCCACCTGATCAATATCAGCCGATGTGATCTTTCCACGTGAGCGCAAAGTAGAGAAGGCAGATGTGAACTTGCCAGTCAGTGATTCAAACATAGTGAGCGCACTCTACTTCAGGAGCGCAACCTTTACCTTATCCGTGACTTCGCTAACGCGGCTGGCACTGAGCACTCCCCCGTTTATTTCTTGCAAGTAGAGAGTATCTATTGCCTCCGCCCCAAGTGTTGTCACAATCGCTGATCTAATATCCACACCACAGGAAGTGACCACACCACCGATGCGAAATAACAGGGCTGGTCGATCGTGAGTTCTTATCTCCATAATTGTGGCATCGGTTGCGCCATCAGCAAAAGTCTCAACCACCGGATCTGGCACCGGAATCTTTGGCAGCACTGAGTATGTACTTACTCTCTCTGTGATCCGGGTCGAGAGTGAATTTCCATCACTTAAGGCGCTATTGAGTTCACTAATCAGAATTTGCGTTGTGACCTCTGGTGCGTATGGATCGGGAATTACAACCCACTGCATCACCGCGCTCTGATCAAGGGTTTTGGTACGTGCAGATCTCACATCTAAGCGGAGAATATTAAGTACGCCAGAAACAAGTGAGAGTAGGCCGCTTCGATCACCAATAACAATTTCGATCAGATAATCATGTTCTCGGCGAATAACATCAACATGTAACTCACCACGATCGACCAAAGATTTCTGTTTCTCGCTAAGTTCGGGTTGTGCCGCAACCGTGTCATCAACCATCGCACTTCGCACACGTTTTACCAGTTCCGAAACTAATCCCGCTTTCCACTCAGACCATGCTGCCTTACCGGTGGCTTCACCATCTGCAATGCTCAGTGCGTGCAATAACTCCAGCGTTGCAACATCTGGGATCACCGCCAACACCGATGCAATTGTCGCTGGGTCATCTAAATCGCGCCGAGTTGCGGTAGCTGAAAGCAGTAAATGTGCGCGAACCAATACTTGTAGCGTCTGTTGGTCGCCTTCATCGAATCCCACTCTGGCGGCAATCGGCACGATGAGTCGTGCACCGCGCTCTGAGTGATCCTCGGTACTTCCTTTACCAATATCGTGAAAAAGTGCGGCAAAGAGAAGTAAATCGGGGCGATGAACCATTCTTGTAAGTGCGCAGGCATGCACCAGAGTCTCGACCATATGGCGGTCGACTGTATGGCGGTGCAGCACGTTTCGCTGAGGGAGCGAACTTACTGCCTGCCATTGTGGAAACCATGTAGTGATAATTCCTTCTTGTTCAAGGGCTTCCCAGACCGCCACCATTGATTGACCGGCACCGATAAGTGAAATGAAATTTTCGCGGGCCACTCGAGGCCATGGGATTGAGATTTCGGGAGATTTTTTTCCTAAATCGATACACGTCTGCGGGGAGAGTGGGAGTCCTACTTGGGCTGCAGCGGCTGCAACTTTAAACGTTAAGGTGGCGTCAGTAGAAATGGGTGCATTAATAGCAAGTGAAACTTCATGATGGGCGATAACAATCTCTGATGAAATCTGCGATGTTCTAATTTTCTTGGTAAAGCGACCGCTCTTATCCTTGCCACGAAACTCAAAGTTATGCCAGATTGCGCCAAGAATGTAATCGACTGCTCTGGCCGATTTTGCTACATCGGCCATCAATGCATCAGCATCTACATAACTTAAGGCAGCTGCCACCTTGTCTTGTTCGAGAAAATAGAATCGATCTTTATTCGAACCGCTCACATGATGCAAACTATCCCGCACCTTGAGTAGCGTTGAATGCGCGACTGCGATGCGTTCAAGTGATGGCATCGCAATTCCACTCATTGAAATCGCATGAATGGAACTTATATCTCGTAGTCCCCCGCGCGCTTCCTTGAGATCAGGCTCAAGCAAATACGCCAATTCGCCACTTCGTTCATGACGGATCTGCATATTCTCTCTAAGAGTTTTTAGGAAACGTGGCGAATCTTTACGCCACAGACTGATCGCATCACTTTGCACTGTGGCAACAAGATCGGCATCCCCCGCAATCAGCCGAATATCTAAAAGACCCATTACTACCCGAACATCGTCTTGGGCTGCATCCCGAGTCTGCGAAAGTGTGCGGACCGAGTGGTCAATCTTTATTCCTTCATCCCAGAGTGGATAAAGGATCGCGTCAACTAATTTTTTAATATCCTCATCTTTCACATTCCGATGAAGGATTACTAGATCTAAATCAGATCCTGGCGAAAGTTCGCCGCGGCCGTAACCTCCGACCGCGGCGATACTCACCCCACTGTACAGCGCCCCCTGTGCAAGAAATAGTCGAGCTATCTGAAGATCACTTTTATCTGATCTCTCTCGACGTTCTCTAGTGGACATCTTGTAACTGTAAAGCAATCGCTAACTAAATTGCATCCGAACCACGTTCACCGGTACGAACACGTACTACCTGCTCTACCGGAGTAGTCCAAACCTTTCCATCACCGATAGATCCAGTGAAGGCGGCCTTCACGATTACATCGATTGCATTGTCTGCCTCTGCATCATCTACTAGAACTTCCAAGCGCACCTTGGGAACTAGATCAACGGTGTACTCAGCACCTCGGTATACCTCAGTGTGTCCGCGCTGGCGGCCGAATCCACTTGCCTCTGAAACGGTCATGCCGTTAATCCCAGCGGCCTGCAGTGCATCTTTTACATCTTCTAACTTAAATGGTTTTAAGATAGCTGTAATGAGTTTCATAACTATGCTCCCTTCGAGATTCCAAGGACGCTACCTTGGCTGTTATCTGATAATTCATATGCTCGTTCTGCATGGACTGCAAGATCGATTCCAGCAACTTCTTGATCTGTAGCGATACGGAAACCGATCGTGACATCTATCAGTTTTCCAATAATCAAGGTTGCGATGAATGAATAAGCAAGTACCGCACCGGCACCAATTACTTGCTTCACTAGTTGATCTGAGCCGCCACCGTTGAATAGACCTACATCCACGCCAACAAATCCGATCATGATTGTTCCAACAATGCCACCGACGAGGTGGACTGCAACAACATCAAGTGAGTCGTCATATCCCAGTTTGAATTTGAGACCGACCGAGAGCGCACAGAGTGCACCGGCGATTGCACCGATGATGAGTGCGCCACTTGCATCGACGGCAGCACAAGCAGGAGTGATGGCAACTAAGCCAGCGACTACACCCGAAGCTGCGCCAAGACTGGTTGCGTGTCCATCACGAATCTTCTCAACAAGAAGCCACGAAAGAACGGCGGCAGTTGTCGCACCGATTGTGTTGAGGAGTGCCAAGCCTGCTGTTCCATTTGAGGCAACCGCAGATCCGGCGTTAAATCCAAACCAACCGAACCATAGGAGTGCGGCGCCGAGCATTACTAGCGGCAAGCTGTGTGGTCGCATTGGAACTCTTCCAAATCCCACTCGCTTACCGAGAATAATTGCGAGTGCAAGCCCTGCAGCACCAGCGTTAATGTGAACGGCGGTTCCACCTGCGAAGTCGAGTGCACCGAGATCGTTAGCAATCCAACCACCTGTTTCGGCGACAAAGTTGTCGAATGCGAAGACCCAGTGTGCAACCGGAAAGTAAACAATGGTTGCCCAGATTCCGGCAAAGACCATCCAAGCACCAAACTTTGCCCGATCAGCAATTGATCCTGAGATAATTGCAACCGTGATTGCCGCGAAAATACCTTGGAAGGCGATAAAGACAGCTGCCGGAATTGTTCCGATGAGAACGGTCGAATTATCAAGACCGTTAAGGAAAGTAAATTGGCTTACATCGCCAATGATTCCTTGCCCATTTACTGAATCTCCAAATACCATCGAGAATCCAAATGCAATCCAGAGCACAAAGACAATTGCTAGTGCGCCAAATGACATCATCATCATATTAAGAACGCTCTTTACTCGAACCATTCCGCCGTAAAAGAGTGCCAAGCCTGGGATCATGAGAGTTACAAGCCCTGTACTCATGAGCATCCACGCGGTATCACCTGCGTCGAGAACTACTTTTTCCATTGTGGTTACCTTTTTCTTGTGGTGGAAAAGTGTCCGCGCCTATGAGGTCACCTTTTAGATATTTCTTTAAATGTTTGTAATGAGGCAAAGATGGTTGCTGACGGTTACAGCCAATAGCGAGCGAGATTAAGGCGGGGTGACAAATTTGGCCCCCGTGTTACAACTGGGTTACAGCTCAAGCAGGGATTGGATGTATTGCTCGCTATCGAAGGCGGAAAAATCGCCAATATCTTCACCGCTTCCGATAAATTTGATCGGCAGATCCAATTGACTCTCAATTGCTAGCGCCACACCACCCTTAGCGCTGCCATCCATTTTCGTGACGATTAAGCCAGTGACACTGACCGCCTCGCTAAATATCTTTGCCTGCGCAATTGCATTTTGCCCAGTTGTAGCATCAATTACCAAGAGCACTTCCGAAACTGGTGTGATTTTCTCAATTACTCGTTTAATTTTTCCAAGTTCATCCATCAGATCACTTTTATTATGAAGCCGGCCAGCAGTATCAACAATCAGAACGCTGCCATTAATTGATTGCACATGTATAATCGCGTCATAAGCCACTGATGCAGGTTCTGATTTATCTTTACCCACAATAACCTCAACACCAATGCGACTACCCCATGTCTTAAGTTGATCTACTGCTGCTGCTCGAAATGTATCGGCTGCAGCCAATGTTACTGATGTACCCGATCTTTTTAAATGATTGGCAAGTTTGGCTGCCGTTGTTGTCTTTCCGGTTCCGTTAATACCAACAATTAAAATTACAGTAGGTGTGAGCGTCGCATCGAGAGCGCGATTCTTGGCAGAAAGTAAACTAGTCAAAATTGATGTCAATCCACTTTGCGCATCCTCTGATTTAATCTTCTTAGCACTTGCAAGAACCGATTCGACGAGTGCGGGACCTAAATCCGAGGCAAGGAGTTCTCTACGTGCTTCATCCCAATCAAGATCAGAGATTGTGCGCCTAGCTAATTTCGCTACGAGTTTTCCAAATAAACCCATGAGTGGTGCTCTCGCTATGCGTTTTCAGATTCACGCAAGCGCTGCGAGATTACCTCAGTCACGCCGTCGCCACGCATCGTCACACCATAGAGAGCATCCGCAATCTCCATAGTGCGCTTCTGGTGAGTAATGATGATCAACTGTGAACTTTCACGAAGTTCTTCGAGTACGCCCAATAGGCGACCCAAGTTGACATCATCTAGCGCTACTTCTACTTCATCGAGTACATAGAAAGGACTTGGTCTCGCTTTGAAGATTGCAACGAGCATCGCAACCGCAGTCAATGACTTTTCGCCGCCAGAGAGCAATGAGAGACGCTTCACACGTTTTCCAGGTGGACGTGCTTCCACATCAACGCCGGTGTTAATCGGATCATCTGGGTTGGTCAAAATCAGGCGACCATCTCCACCAGGGAATAGTCGAGCGAAAATCTCAGCAAAATGCTTTGCAGTCTCTTCATAAGCTTCCATGAAGATGGATTGCACGCGACCATCAACTTCTTTAATAATGTCGAGCAGATCTTTTTTAGTATTTTTCAAATCCTCAAGTTGTTCGGCTAAGAATTTCAAGCGTTCTTCCAGAGCGTTGTACTCCTCGAGCGCCAATGGGTTAATTTTTCCAAGCAGCGTAAGTGAACGCTCAGTGGCCGCTAACCGTTTCTCTTGTTGATCGCGGCGGAAAGGCACCATCTCGGTAGCAACGATCTCACCCGATTCTGTTTCAATAAAAGTTGGTACATCTTTATCTGGCCCGTATTCATTGATCAACGTTGCGACATCAATACCCAACTCTTCAACGGCCTTACTCTCCAACGCCTGGATCCGCATACGTTGTTCAGCACGTGCAATCTCATCACGATGCACACTCGATGTCAGCGCATCTAATTCGAGTGTGAGTTCACGACTGCGTGCACGAACCGTCAGGGTCTCCCCTTCGCGATCAGATCGCGATGACTCAAGTCGTGATCGATTCGCTGATGCCTTTGCGATGGAACGTTCAATGTGGATGAGTGATTCATATGCAGCTTCCGCAATTGCCTGTGAAATAAGGGCACCACGTGCGCGTGCGCCACGGCGAGATACTGCGCGCTCTGAGGCTTCCCGCTCTGCTCGTGCACCCTCTTCTAGCGATAGCACTCGTGCGGATAAGGAATCAACTCGCTCTTCACTTGTTCGCACTGAAAGTCGTGCCTCCACTTCTGCGGTGCGCGCACTAGAGACGTGTTGGCGTAAGGTCTCAGTTAAAGCGTGATCAGGTGCTACTAGTTCACCTTGATGTCCAAGTTGTTCGGAGGCAACTTTGAGTTCATTTTCATCTCGAGATTTTGCAGAATTTGCCTCTGCAATTGCGGCACTTAAACGTTCGACTTCAGCTTTTGCCGATTTCATATTCTGTCCAGAAACTGCTAGCGCCTCGGTGATTGCCGCCATCCGGGCATCTGATTCGTTAAGTTGAGAGAGAGCAAGATCGAAAGATCCCTGCTTACTGTCAACCTCACGCGCAGCGGTGGAGATTTCGAAGGTAAGTCGGTTGCACTCGTGTGTGAGGCCTTCAAGTTTTTGGGAAAGTTCCTCGATCAAGGCGTTAATTTCGATCAGCGAAGAGGAGGACTTTGATCCACCGCGTGCACGATGCGAAGTGAGAACATCCCCGTCACGTGTAACAACAGTGACGCTTGGATTGCTCCGTAAAATTTCTTGTGCTGCACGTGCATCATCTGCGACGACTGTCGATGACAAGAGAGATGTGAGCAGATCACCAATCTCACTTGAGTGAACGTATTGCAGAAGCGGAGTAAGACCCTGCGGAGTTGCTGTCGGTGGCCTCGAATTTCCATCGTGCACCAGTACATCAGCCTGGCCCAAGTTTTCGCTGCGCAAAGTCGTAAGAGCACTCACTGCAGAATTCAAATCACGCACAACAATTGCATCTGAAAGTGAGCCTAGCGCTGAGGCGGTTGCTGCTTCCCATCCAGAATCAATTCGAATAAGTGAAGCGACACTTCCCAGAATTGATATGCCGCGTGAATCACGCACAAGAGCCGCGCCACCATCACGACTACTCGAAGTCAGTTGCATCGCCTCTAACTTTGATTCAGTTGCATTTTTCTCACGTTCAGTGATTCGCTCTGAGTCAATAAGGTCTACCTGCTTTTTCTTCGCAGAATCAAGTTCGCGCTTTGCCCCTTCGAATATCGAATCGAGTCCTTGCTCGCCTGCATCTGCGCCAGCAATATCCATCTCCAGTGTCGAATACTCACGAGATGCACTATCGACTCGCTCTTGTGCATCATCACGGGCTTTTGTAAGTCGGGCAATCTCCTCTGCGATTGCTTCCAGGCGAGCGGCTAAGGATTTGATATGCCCCTCTTGTCGAGCGGTCCCTTCGCGTTGATCTGCAATTGCACGAAGGGCTGCTGCAACGCGATCTTCTTCTGCCTTAAGTTCTGATTCAGCCGATGCCAGTGCCTGCGTTGATTGCGTAAGTGCAATTCGCGCCTGTTCAACACCTGCTCGCAATTGATTCTCTTCCATGCGCAATATCACTGCTTCTTTTTCAAGTGCGTCGGGATCACGGCCGGCACTCCTTGCTTCTTCTGCTTCCTCGGCTAAGAATCGTGAGCGCTCTTGCGCAAGTGATTGGGTACCGCGAAACTTCTCGCGCAGAGCTGAGAGTGAGTAGAAGTTTTCTTGCGCCGCAATAAGTAGTGGACTCTCTACCGCAGATTGCAAATCAAGTTCTTCTTCACGACGTCGAGTAGTGTCTAACTCAGCTTCAACCTCGCCGCGACGCGTACGTAGAACTGTTTCGTCCGCTACTTCTGCATCAAGTGTTTTTGAAAATGAGATGTAATCATCTGCCAGCAAACGCAACTTTGCATCACGCAGATCTGCTTGAATCGTCGCCGCCTTTTTTGCGACTTCAGCTTGTTTGCCAAGTGGACGTAATTGACGACGAAGTTCAACGGTGAGGTCTTGCACACGTACAAGGTTTGCCTGCATTGAGTCCAGTTTGCGTAACGCTTTTTCCTTGCGCTTGCGGTGCTTGAGGACTCCGGCGGCCTCTTCAATAAATCCGCGACGCTCTTCTGGAGTCGCCATCAAGATGGCATCGAGTTGGCCTTGCCCCACAATCACATGCATTTCCCGACCGATACCAGAATCGCTCAAGAGCTCTTGAATATCTAGTAGCCGCGAGGCCTCGCCATTGATCTGATATTCACTTTGGCCGTTACGAAAGAGGATTCGCGAGATTGTTACTTCGCTAAATTCAATCGGAAGCGCGCCATCTGAGTTATCAATCGTCAAAGAAACTTCGGCGCGACCAAGTGGTGCGCGACTAGACGTTCCAGCGAAAATGACATCTTCCATCTTGCCGCCACGAAGAGATTTGGCTCCTTGCTCGCCCATAACCCAGGTCAGCGCATCAACAACATTGGATTTACCCGAGCCATTAGGACCGACAACACAGGTAATACCTGGCTCAAACCGCAGCGTCGTCGCCGAAGCAAAGGACTTGAATCCTTTGAGGGTCATGCTCTTTAAATACACGGGGGCAAACCTATCGGTTTATACGGTGAGTTTTTCGTAGGCAGAGCGGGCAGCGGCCTGCTCAGCTTCGCGCTTGCTCTTGCCTGAACCTTGCGCAATTGGCTCTCCGCCAACGATTGCCTCGGCCAAGAAGGATTTATCGTGGTCAGGACCACTCTCACTTACCAAATATTCGAGGGTGCCCTTACCAAGGGATGCGACTAACTCTTGTAGAGCTGTCTTTCCATCTAACCCAGCACCTTTTGCCATTGCATCTTCTAGCGTTTGTCGAATTAAATTTTGTACGACGGTGCTCGCTGTTGCAAATCCACAATCGATATAAATGGCGCCAATAAGGGCCTCTAGCGCATCACCTAAGAGTGAATTTTTATCGCGACCGTTTGTTACCTCTTCACCTTTTCCAAGGCGAATATATTTTCCAAGTTCGAGTGTTCGCGCGATATCTGCGAGCGCTCGCATATTTACAATTCCGGAGCGAAGTGGGGAGAGCCGACTCTCGTCAAGATCTGGGTAACGTAGATACAACTCTTCAGTAACGATTAAGCCAAGTACTGAATCACCTAAAAATTCAAGCCGTTCATTCGTTAACGTTTGACCATTTTCGTACGCATATGAACGATGCGTCAATGCTAACTCGAGGAGTTGTGGATTTACCTCAACACCTAGCGCAGAGTTGAGTTCCGTGAACAGAAAAACCTACGATCAGATATCTAGAACTTGGCGACGGTTATATGTGCCACACGTTGGGCATGCTGTGTGTTGCAACTTTGGCTGTTGGCACTGTGGGCAATTCGCTAGCGCTGCTGCAGTTGTCTTCCACATGCTTCGACGTGAACGTGTCTTTGAACGCGACATCTTTCGCTTTGGTACTGGCACGAGGTGGACCGTCCTTCTTGATATCGGCCCCTAAGAGCCTTGGTGGTAACCGAGCAATTCAGATGGGTCAGACCCAGATGAGATGCTGCAGATATGCGAGAAGTATCCCCTAAGACTCCAGATTCTTAAAATCCAGATTTTCAAGGCTAGCCCAGCGCGCATCGATAACCTCGTGAGCATGGTCTTCTGGAAGGGTGGCCCACTTCTGGCCGCACTCAGGACAGAGCCCTAAACAATCTGGGCTACAGAGTGGATTGACCGGTAGATCTAAGACGATCGCATCGCGAATAGGTGGCTCAAGGTCCATCACGACACCTTCGAGATAGAGAGTGTCATCACCTTCAAGGTCACCATCTTCTGGAAGCGGGGCTGATTTCTTGCCCTTTGCACTCTTCTTTGAACCCTCATATTTTTTAACGGAATCTTCGTCGTAGAGATAGAGCTCTTGGATCTTGCGCTCGATCTCTATTTCAACGGGATCTAAACAACGTATGCATTCACCTTTGGCTACAGCAAAGAGATCGGCGCTTAATAAAATTCCCTCAGTGACCGATTCCAGCCGTGCATCCACTTCAATGATGTCGCCCACGGGTACCGCAATAAGTGGAAGACCAATCGGTTCTGGAACTTCCAGATCGAGTTGATACTCCTTCATCTCCCCTGCTTGATGCGGCAGTTCATGGGTACTCAGGTGATAAATATGTGCGGCTTTGGCCATGCTGGTAGACCCGCCTTACTTGTCGTCGGAAAGTTGCGAAAGTACATCTTTGTCGCCAACACCTTCAAGGCGTTCACGACCACGAGCAACCGCTTCCATAGTTTTATTTAAAATCACTTCAAGCGTTGCCAGGCGTCCATCGATGTATGCCTCGACCTCGGCTCGCTCTTCATCGGCGATAGATCGTGCATCATCTAAAATCTTTTGAGCTTCATCGCGGGCAGCCTGAACAATTGCAGTCTGCTCAACCATTCGGGAAACATCTTCCCGAGCAGTGGCGATCATTTGTTCGGCACTTGTGCGGGCATCTTCGATAATTATCTCGTGTTGCGAAATAATATCGATCGCCTGATCCAAATCTGTTGGCAGAGCAGTTCGAGCGCCATCTAAGACCTCTAGAATTTCACCGCGGTGAATCACACAGGATGCTGAAAGCGGAACACCGCGTGCTTCCTCGATCAAAGTTATTGCTGCGTTGAGTTTCTCAATTGAATCCATTATTACTTACCGCCTTCTGCTACTCGAGACTTCAGCTCCTCGTTGACAAGTACTGGAACCATCGTCGAAACATCCCCGCCATAGTGGGCTAATTCTTTGACCAGTGAGGAAGATAGGAAAGAGTGAGCCGGGGCAGTTGCCATAAACATAGTCTCGACACCTGATGCCTGCAGATTTACTTGTGCCATCTGTAATTCGTAATCAAAATCGGTGACAGCGCGAAGACCCTTAACAATGCTCTGAATATCATTGCTCTTGCAATAATCAACGAGCAGCCCAGTCCATGAATCGACCCGAATATTGGGAAGATGAGATGTGGTCTTTGTGATCATATCCATCCGCTCTTGCACAGTGAACATGCTCGACTTGGTTCGATTTACAAGGACGGCAACAACAACTTCTTCAAATTGGGCGCTTGCTCGCTCGATAATATCGAGATGTCCCCACGTAACTGGATCAAAGGATCCTGGGCAGACAGCGCGTTTCATATGGCTCACGCTAGCAAGAAGATCAGTTCGAATCCATTTCAGGCGTAGGAGCGCCGTAAAAAATCGTTGCCTGACCGTAATTTTTCGCTCTCACTTGCTCAAGTCCTTCTGGCCATGAGATCTCACGTACGCGGCTATTGCGCTCAATGGCGATCAGCCCGTCAGGGTGGATAAATCCGCCAGCAACTATCGCAATTAAATTTTCGATGACATCAAGATCTGAAGCGCCATAAGGAGGATCGATATAAATAAAGTGATACTCAACTGCAGTTGATCCCTCGAGGAAACGATCAACTCCCATTGTGTAGAGATGAAAAGTTCCTGGAAGTTGAGCTGATGCAAGTCCTTCAAAGTTTTCCCGAATCGAAGTGGCAGCACGTTCATCGCTCTCTACGCAATGAACCAGCGCAGCACCACGTGAAAGAGCCTCTAAACCAATCGCGCCAGTTCCGGAATAGAGATCAAGAACGCGAAGTCCGTCAAATTCGCCAAATTCTGATGCCAGTGTGGAGAAGAGAGCCTCCCGGGCACGATCGGATGTTGGCCGAGTAGCAGGTGCGACTGCAGAAATATTTCTGCCTTTTGCGAGTCCAGCAATAATTCTCACGCGATCAACCCTTATCTATAAATTCTGATGAAGCATCCTCTTCCACTTTAGCCAATTCTTTCGCCAATTTCTTGTTGCTAGCCAAAGTGGGATCGGTTGCGAGTAACTCTTGCGCCTTTGAACGTGCCAGATCAATTAAATCTTCATCTTCTAGCACCCGAAGTAATCGCAAATGAGAGCGCGATCCCGATTGCGCAGAGCCGAGTACATCTCCTTCACGTCTTGCCTCCAGATCTATTCGGGAAAGTTCAAAACCATCAGTACTTGCTGCCACTGCCTCAAGTCTTAGTCGGGCTGGGGTGTCGGCGATAGCTTGCGTAATGAGCAGGCAGAGTCCTGGCGATGTACCGCGACCTACACGTCCACGTAATTGGTGTAGCTGTGAGACACCGAATCTATCTGCATCCATAATCACCATGACTGTTGCATTTGGAACATCGACGCCCACTTCGATCACAGTTGTCGAGACCAATACATCAATTTCTTTCGCAGCAAAGGCACTCATCGTTGCATCTTTTAGATCGGCGCTTAGCCCACCATGAAGAGGTGCAACCTTGACTCCCTTGAGTGCGCCAGTTGCAAGGTTGGGTGCAAGTTCTTCAACACTGGCAAGCTCAAGCGATGGTGTTGCATTGAGAAAATCTAGATCAGCATTTTCGCTCACTCCAGCGCTAATGCGCGATGCCACCACATATGCCTGATGTCCTTGCGAGACTTCCTCTTGAATTCGAACCCATGCTCGTTCGAGATAACCTGGTTTCTCTAAGGTGTTAACAACATGAGTGGTGATCGGTGAACGCCCAAGTGGAAGTTCTCGAAGAGTGGAGACATCTAAATCACCAAAGACAGTCATCGCTACTGTGCGCGGAATTGGCGTCGCTGTCATCACTAGTAAATGCGGTGGAATTTTTGCTTTACCTTTGAGTGCATCCCGTTGCTCGACACCAAAGCGGTGTTGTTCATCCACGACAATTAAGCCAAGGTCTGCAAATTCAACTGTTGCACTCAACAGCGCATGTGTTCCCACAACAATTCCTGCCTCACCCGATGCCGCTAGCGCGAGAGCATCTTTACGGGCTGCTGCATTCTGTGAACCAGTGATGAGTGTGACTCGGGTGGCATGTTCTGGTGCGCCAATCATTGACCCTTGTGCATATTCATCCAGCAATTTTTCGATTGTCTTTAAATGCTGGGCGGCTAGAACTTCAGTCGGTGCCAGAAAAGCTGCCTGTCCCCCACTATCAACAACGGCCAGCATTGCTCGAAGTGCAATTACCGTTTTTCCAGAACCAACTTCTCCTTGAAGTAATCGATGCATGGGGTGGCTCTGCGCCAGATCGTTTTCAATTTCACTAGCGACGCTTTTCTGACCGGCGGTAAGTTCAAAAGGCATATTTGCATCAAAGGCGGAAAGAATTCCACCTTCCCGACGAGGTCTGGCAATTGCATCAAGTGCTCGAAGTTTCTCTTTTCGACTCAAGAGTAAAAGTTGCAGAATAAATGCCTCATCAAAAGTGAGTCGCGTTCGTGCGAGTTGTGCACTTTCTAAATCAGCTGGGTGATGAATTTGCACAAGCGCCTGATGCAACGTTGGATATCCAAGTTTCTCAATTATCGCTGCTGGGATTGGGTCTTCAATTTCATCGAGTGCACCAAGGCAGAGTTCGATGCACTTTGCCATCTTCCATGATGATAATTTAGCGGTGGCCGGATACATCGGCAGATACTTTCCAGCAAAGCCCTCAACCGCGGCATCAACATCGCTGCCATCTAAAATTAATTCATAATCAGGGTGAGCAAGCTGCCGCTTTCCGTTAAAGAGTCCGACCTTGCCAGCAAAGAGTGCTTGTCGGCCCACCTTAAGATCTTTTTCGCGCCATGCCTGATTGAAAAATGTAAGCGAAAGTTTTGATGTTCCATCAGTGACGACAACTTCCAGCATCGTGCCTTTTCGTGCTGCAAATCTTCGAGTAGAAGCGCTAAAGACTTCGGCCAAGATTGTGACTTCATCATCTTCCTTCAGCGCTGCGATATCGCTGAGTTCGCCGCGGACGAGATAGCGGCGCGGATAATGGTGGAGTAGATCAACAATCGTGCGATATCCAAATGCTGTTGTCAGAGCCTTTGCTGTGCGATCACCAAGGACGCTCGAGAGCTTTGAGTCCAAGGTTGCCATGCGGTTATTCTCTCGCGAGAAGTACTCTCTGTCTGACATTGAGCCATCCTGAATGAGTAATCACAATTAAGATCCGCTCTCGACATGCATGGATAATGGCGGTTTCAAATCGCGCTGCTTGCTCAGGGTCGATGTGTTCGGTGGGTTCATCAGTTGCCGCTCCGAGAGCGATTTTCAAATTCTCCCTCAGAGAGGTGGCAAAGATGTGGCTATGCTGAAGTGCGCCCAAGAGCAGTTCGGGGAGATTTGAAATCTCCCTCACCTCAGTTCCGTTAATCTGGCATGAACCCCGATATTCGAGCAATCCAGAAACTCCCATCGCAAGTGTGGATTTACCGCTTCCACTCTTGCCAGAAATAACCACACTCTCCCCTTGATTCAATGAGAAAGAAATCGGTGCCGCTAGTTCTCGTCCCCAATCTACCTGCATCTGGGAAAGTGTCAGAGTGAGTGGAAGTGCAGCAAAGCGAAACTCTGATTGTGAGTGCACTCGAGTATCTGCTAATCCTTGCGTCGCAAGTAATTCTCGATCAATATTTTCCTGTGCAAGAATCATTTTTCCTGAACTGTAGAGATTTGGGTACCAGTTTGTAATCCAGCAACAAGGAAGGACATTCCGATTGTGATCGGAACAAAGACGAAGTGATACACGGTGGTGATAGCGAATTGCCATCTGGCAAGATCTAAAGCTTGCATTTAGTCTCACGCTCCATTTCTAAGTTGCTCTATCAACTCATCAATTATCTTCCGCTATGTATTTGGATTAAATAGAGATTCCGCCATCTATCTGCTGTGGTCCCTCTCACCACGTTTTTTTACGCGTAAATAACGCAGTGCCATCACGCATTCCGTGACGATTGGCCGTCTGGCCCTGAGTCTTGATACTCTTCTGCCTTGTTGGAGGACCCACTCGGTCAACTGACCAGAATCAGAAGGAGTACTGCTGTGGCATCAAAATGCGATATCTGTGGCAAAGCGCCAAGCTTTGGTAACAACGTTTCACACTCACAGGTCAAGACACGTCGTCGTTGGAATCCAAATATCCAGCGCGTGCGCACTCTCGTTGGCGGATCAACTAAGCGCCAGAACGTCTGCACCTCTTGCCTTAAGGCTGGAAAAGTCACTCGTTAATTAAGCTTTATTGAAAATGGCGCCAGATCTTTGGCGCTTTTTTCATTTCTATCCCATGAACTCCGCTACCTTCTTTTACATCCCCTATACGAATTCCAGATAGGTCAATCCCTGTGGCAAGAAAAACATGATCTTCGCCACCACCAAGCACCCAATCAAATACATCAACCCCGACTGATTGCGCCAAGAGTGCAAGTTCCTTAAATTCATAGGCTGATTCGATAGCGCTGCGATCAAGGTGGAATGCAACACCCGAGGCCTGCGAGATTGATTGAGCCGATATCAATAGCGCATCACTTGTGTCACAGAGAGCATGCGCGCTTTTAAAATTAACTCCGTAATCCAATGATGGGGCTCGAAATTCATTGAGCGCCATCGCCGATACTGCATGCGTGGCTTCAACGTCATTGGTGAGTAGATGTAATCCAGCGGCAGACCAGCCCGGTAACGAGGAGATGTAAATTCCATCTCCAGCTTTGGCACCACTACGCAGAATGGGATGTTCAACACTTCCGATGGCGGTGATGGCGATAGAGATAACTTTCCCCCGCGCGACATCTCCACCTACAACGAGCGCGCCAGTCTGATCAGCTTCAAATTTAATTCCCTTAGCCAACTCCTCGATCCGACCGAGTTCTTCATCTCCGGTGAGCGTGAGTGCGACAACGAGATACTCAGGCTTGGCACCCATCGCCAGTACATCGGCAATATTTGCCGCCGTTGCTTTCCGGCCGATATCAAAAGGATTCGACCATCGCCTTGAAAAATGTACATCCTCAACGGCAACATCAGTAGTAATCACTTGCTGCGCAAAGCCGGCGACAACTGCAGCATCATCCCCGATTCCAACTCGCAGACGGGAATCACCAGGGGCGGCGAAGACACGTGCAACTATTTCTAAAATATCTCCCTCGGAGTACGAGTTCGAGTGAGAAAAAGTCATAGCGCCAAGACTAGTAGATGAGGTACCTTTTAGACATCCACCAGAACGTGTGGAGGAGAACGCAGAGTAAGAAAGGAATATCTCATGTCAGTTCAGGTATACATCTTGATTCAAACCGAAGTCGGTAAGGCTTCATCCGTAGCAAAAGCTGTTGGTCTCATTCCTGGAGTAACTCTGGCTGAAGGAGTCACTGGTCCTTACGATGTCATCATGCGCGCTGAATCAGCTTCAATGGAAGATCTCGGCCGTGCAATTTTATCGAAGGTGCAAGCAGTTCCTGGAATTACCCGCACGCTTACTTGTCCAGTAACAAGTTACTAGTTAGCTAGCACGCCATTTGTGCGCTCTAATGCGCATATGAGTAAGTGTGTGATTACTTCGCTATAACTTATTCCGCTTGCCTGCCACATCTTTGGGAAAACCGATGTTGCGGTAAAGCCTGGCATTGTGTTGAGTTCATTAATAATAATTTCGTTATTCGGTGTCAGGAAGAAATCAACGCGAACTAAACCGCTACAGCCAAGTGCAATGAAAGCCTTCACCGCTGCCTGTTGGATTTTCTTAGCAATCTCATCTGCAATCGGGGCTGGCAAGGTAATGCTCGTTGCCCCATCTAAATACTTGGCTTCAAAATCATAAAATTCAAACTTTGGATCGATCTCAATCTGTCCCACGATCGATGCTTGCGGCTGGCCGTTAATGACTAGAACTGCGCATTCAATCTCTCGGCCAATCACTGCATTTTCGACCAAGGCTTTCGGATCAAATGAGTGCGCATCTGCGATGGCAGCTGCCAGCGATTGTGAATTCGCAACTTTAGTTGTGCCGCGACTTGATCCTCCGCGAGCGGGCTTAACAAAGACTGGGTATCCCAAAGATTCAATTTCTTTACCCAGTCGTACTGAGTCTGTGGCCCAATCTGCAGCGCGAACAACTACACCCGCAACCGTTGCCATTTTCTGTGAGGCAAAAATTGTTTTAGCAAATGATTTATCCATCGCCACCGCTGATGCCAGTACGCCAGAACCGACATATGGAATGTTTGCGATTTCGAGAAGCCCTTGAATTGTCCCATCTTCACCGTAGGGGCCGTGTAGAACAGGGAATGCAATATCGATCGCAAGGTTTACGCCATTAGCAACAAATCCAGCAGGACCAACAGTTACCTCTTGCGCGTTCTCTGGCACGACCGGCAAAACTCCATCCACGATTGCGAGTTGATAGCCCTGCGGGATCAAAACCCACTTCCCCGATTTTGTAATTCCAATCAAGATTGCTTCGTAGGTAGCTGTATCGATAGCGCTAAGAACTCCACCAGCAGATGTACAAGAAATCTCATGCTCACTGCTGCGACCGCCACAAATGATTGCTACACGTTGCTTCATCGAATGAAGTTCTCTGCTCGAGTCGTGATCTCCATTAAGCGAATGAGTGCGGCCTCTGGACCAAGTGAACCATTGACGATATCTGCCACCGCTTCAATCACCGGAACCTCAACGCCAACTCGGTGAGCGATTTCAAGAATCGCCCCCGATGAGGCAACTCCTTCAACAGTTTTGGCACCTTGTGCAATTGCCATCTCCATCGAACCAGTCTTACCGAGTAACTCACCAAATGTTCGGTTGCGTGAGAGCGGTGAACCACAGGTTGCAACGAGATCGCCCATTCCTGCGAGTCCGGCTGCGCTGAGTGGATCAGAGCCATGAGCGGCACATAATCTGGCGACTTCATTAAGCCCACGGGTAATTAACATCGCTTGGGTATTTTCGCCATATCCCATACCAATTGAGATTCCGACAGCAAGTGCGATTACATTCTTTATCGCGCCAGCTAGTTCGCAGCCCAATAAATCTACAGATGTGTAGACGCGATAGTAAGGAGTACGAAATAGATCGCGAACATGCTCAGCGACGGCGAGTGAATTCGATGCGGCTACAGCGCCGGCAGGTTGGCGCAAGATAAGTTCGTCAGCCAAATTCGGGCCAGTAAGAAGTGCCACTTTATGTTTTCCAAGAATTTCTTCAATAATTTCGGTCATGCGCAGCAGCGTTGATACTTCAATACCTTTGAGAGTACTCACGATGGTGCACTCAGGTGAAAAGAATGGTTTCCACTCCAGCAAGGTAGCGCGCAACTGACTCGAAGGAATTGCTAGAATATAAACATCGCTGAAGTCAAAGGCGGCTTGCAGATCCGTGGTGGCGCGAAGTTCGTTTGGAAGTTTTTGTCCAGCTAAGTAACGTTGATTTGTATGCGCTGAATTAATCTCATCAGTCGTCTCTGAACTTCGGCCCCATAAAAGGACTTCATTGCCGGCATCACAGAGAACCTGAGCCAAGGTTGATCCCCAAGCTCCTGCTCCAAAAACACTGATGCGATTCATTTCTTCTTCTCACCTTTTTTGTAATTGCCTGTACGCGATAATCGTGAAGACCTCGGATCAAAGATAGCCGCTGGCCGCTCTTCACCGCGAATCTCCTCGAGTAGATCGGTGATCGCACGCATAATTGCCGCCGTTGCCGCCGTCATCGCTTCGCCATCATCTTCTTTTCCATACCACTGCGATAAATCCACCGGCTCGCCCACTCGGTATTTCACTGTGGTGCGCGGAAAGAGTTTTGGTTTCACGCTGTATGGCGCAAAGACTGCCTGCGTCCCCCATTGCGCAGCTGGATACACCGGCGCCCGTGAGATCACGGCAAGTCGAGCAACGCCAGTTTTGGCAACCATCGGCCAGCAATCAGGATCGCGCGTCAGCGTTCCTTCGGGATAGACCGCAATCTCGTGCCCCATCTCCAGAAGTTTGACTGCGTAGGCAAGTGCAACTCGTGCCTCTTTGCTCTCGCGATCAACTGGAATCTGCTCACCTGCCAAAAGAATTCGGCCAATAATTGGTAATCTAAAAAGTTGCGCCTTACCTAAAAATCGCGGAGCTCGACCACTGCGATAAAGCAGAATTCCAAAGGCAAAAGCATCCATATATGAAAGGTGATTCGAGGCGACGATTACCGGACCACTCTTTGGAATCTTCGCACCTTCGCGATAGTCATATCGAGCAATTAGCTTCATAAAGAAAGAAATTACCGTAACGCCAAATTTAAAGGTGGGATTGTCGCCAAGCGGATAACCGCGGGGTGGATTCATTCTTACATTGAGCGGTTTGCGAATCTTCGCCTGCTTTGCACTCATACCCTAAGTCTAAGAGGGAGAAGGAGCTTTATCGTCAATAATCTTCCATTTGAGCGAAAAAAATAGGACCTACGCAGTGCGCAGGTCCTATTTTAAAAGAGGAGAGAATTACTTCTTCTTCTTTGCAACTTTCTTTACTGCCTTCTTAACAACCTTCTTGGCTGCCGCTTTAGGAGCTGCCTTCTT